>JAJDEA010000035.1 GCA_029260035.1 Phycisphaerae bacterium | reverse complement strand
CATGAAAAACCACATCACGAATCAGGACACTGCATCTGATTCCAAAAACGGCTGGCACATCCTAGCGTACATCCTTAATAACACCAACCGAGATGGCCCGCCGGAAAGAAAATTGACTTCTCGGTCAATTCTCCGATGACTTGGTCACATAGAAGGAAATTGTCAACTTATTAAATAAAGTCTAACCATCATTCGGGGCGCTTAGCGTCAGCGGATTCAATTGGTCGGCCAACAACCGAGCACTTCAAAACGAAAAAGGGCCAGCGAGGATAGCCATCTATTGGCAGGCATCCGCCAATAGGTTGAAGAGGCGCCGAAACTCTATTCGGCGAGTCGGCTGCGAATATAGTCGGCGCGTGCAACGGCGCGCTGCTCGCCGCTCATGGATTGTTGGTGCATCTTTTGGAGATGTGCAGATTGGGCGAACAGGAAAATCTCGTTAAGCGTGTTGATGTCGAACTCTTGAAACCGACCAAGATGGATGCCCATGCGAATAGGGGAAAGAAGCGTCTGAGTTTCTTCGGTGCTAATACATCGCGCGTTTTTCAATATGCCATAGGCTCGCCAGATTCGGTCGTCGAGCTGGCTCTCGCCATGGCGAGCAAGCGCATCACGGGCAGCTCGTTCGTATTCTGCAATGCGAGGAATGATGGAATCTCGAAAGGCTCTTATGATGTCTTCCTCAGATTGTCCGAGCGTCGTCTGATTTGAGATTTGATAAAGGTCGCCGGCTGCTTCTGTACCCTCTCCATGAAGCCCGCGCACGGCGAGCCTCATGTCCTGCGCTGCCCGCTCTACCCGCTCGATGTCCTTCGTCCATTTCAATGCTGGCAAATGAACCATAACGGACACACGGATTCCTGTTCCGACGTTTGTGGGACAGGCTGTCAGGTACCCAAGCGTATTATCGAAGGCAAAGGCGAGCCTCTCTGCAAGCCTGTCGTCTATGTCGTTAATTTCCTGCCAAAGCGAGTCGAGGTCCAAACCCGACCGAAGACCCTGAATACGCAGATGATCTTCTTCGTTAATCATGAGCGAGCGGGTTTCTGCTCGGGAGATGCCAACGCCACGACTCCCTTCGCCGCCAGCATGATTACGGCTAATCAAATTGCGTTCGACGAGGAATTGGCGATCAATCGGGTCCGCATCTTCGATGTCCACAAGCAGTTCATCGTCAATGACAGACGCCGCAGCGATTTCTTCGGTGATCGTGCGGTAGATTTCGGTGCGCTCAGATGGAGACGCTTTTGACAAGAATGGATATTCCGCGAGGTTCCTGGCCAACCTGACACGCGATGAAACGACCACGTCCGCAAGTTGCCCCTCTCCGCGGAGCCATTCACCTGTCTTGCTACTTAGGTCATCAACATTCATAGTGAGTCCGTCGACTCGGAAGATTGGGATGCATCGATCTTGTCAATGCGATCGCGCAGTTTGGCGGCGCGCTCATAGTTTTCTTTCTCAATAGCGTCGGCCAATTCTCGGCGGAGCTTAATGATGCCAGCACGTTTGCGAATCACAGGACCAGCGGATTTCGGAGCCTTCCCAATATGTTCCGTTGAGCCTTGGTGGGCGCGTTCGATCAATGGCATCAGGATAGGCTTAAACACTTCATAATCGTGCGGACAGCCGAGCATTCCTTTGAGGCGGAAATCGCGAAACGTCATGCCGCACTTGGGACAGGTCCGCTCATCAGCGGCGGAAGTGCCCGCCTTATGTTTGATGAATTCCTGAAGGATGGCGTTGGTCGTTTGTGGGGATTGTTTGATTAGAACGCCTTCGCGGGCGGCGCATTCTTCACACAGATGCCGAACTTTCTTTTCGGGCACATCCGTAATGAGTACGGTCGCTCTTGCTTCTTTGCACCGTTGGCAAACAGGCTGCATGAGAGAATGCACCTCGGTCGAAAACTACTCCCCAAAAGCCCTGTACGTTCAAGTGTAGCGACGTATCGCAAGTGTTCAGAGAAAAACTTGCTTCAGGACACTGCAGAAATAGAACCTGCTCTATCTCTTTTTGATTCTATGGGTCCACTTGTAGATCGTCAATTTGGGGCTGGTGCCTGAAGTTTCGCTGTTTTCTCAGGTTCGAACGAGGCTATGCACCCCGGGGCTTCGGTTACTTCCACTCGGCTTACCGATGCGCGCCCACATGTTGGCAATTTATCGTGGATGTACCTGGCTATGGCTTCTGCAGTTGGATACTGGGTAGCAAACGCTTCCATTGTATTTAGGTTCTGGTTGTGGAGCGCTGTCGTAATAGTGCTGAGATCGCGCTCAGCGTCATGGAAATCGACGACCATGCCCAGTTCGTTCAACTCGCTGCTCGAATAATACACCCGTACCGTCCAATCGTGGACATGCGGCTCTTCGACCGAGCCGTCAGGGAGTTTGACTCCGTGCGCCGCAAGAAACTTAACGGCTACGCTTACCGTGTACATATTTGCTCCGAACTTAATTAATCTCTGTGCAATAATCCGCGAACCTCGTTGATTGATTGTAACAGCTCAGAGCAATGTTTGTAGAAATTGATTCACTTGGGCAATGTACCTAGCATTAAGCCATGCTTTCATTTCAACCAGACAAAGACGAATTCGACCGGCTCGCCATGGGGGCGAGTACGGTACCTGTTTATTGCACGTTGCTAAGCGACCAACTGACGCCTGTTTCCGCCTTCGATAGTCTTGCAGGCTCTGCCGAGCATGCGTTTTTGCTGGAGAGCGTGGTGGGGGGCGAGAAAATCGCCAGGTATTCCTTTCTGGCTATTGATCCCATTGCGATTGTTGAAGCAAAGGGATCGACGACCCTGGTCAGCGAACGTGGTCAAATTCAGACGCTGGAAAATGTCGATCCGCTGTCAGAACTTGAAAAACTGCTCGCCAAATATCGTGTGGTACATCCGCCGGAATTACCGAGATTCATCGGCGGTGCTGTTGGGTACGCCGGATATGATATCGTTCGACACTACGAAAAGCTCGGCGAGGCTCCTCCCGATCAGCGAGACCTTCCTGACTTGCAGTTTGGCATATACGATCAAATGGTTGTGTTCGATCACGTTCGGAAATTGATCCTGGTTGTCGCGATGGCTCATGTCTCTGACGAAAAAAACAAGCGTGCCGCCTATGTGGAGGCGTGCGAACGTCTTTCCTGCCTTGTGGAAAAACTGGGCGAAAGTCAGGTGGGTGACCTCCGCCCGCTCGCGCCACGCGCTGATTCAAGCGAAGTTCCGTTTCAAAGCACGTTTTCGTCAGAACAATTCATGCAGGCTGTTGATCAATGCAAGGACTATATCCGAGCTGGCGACATTTTTCAGGTGGTCATCTCGCAGCGACTTACGGCGGAAACCAAAGCATCTCCGTTCGATGTATACCGCGCGCTCCGTGTCATCAACCCGTCTCCTTTTATGTTCTTGTTGCAGTCGCCAAGAGTGACGCTGGTCGGTGCATCGCCGGAGATTTTGTGCCGTGTAGAAGGTCGATCTGCGACAACGCGACCGCTGGCTGGCACCAGGCCTAGAGGCAATACAGAAGCTGAAGACTTGGGGCTTGAGGCTGAGCTATTAGCCGATCCCAAAGAGCGTGCGGAACACATCATGCTTGTTGACCTTGGACGGAACGACCTCGGGCGCATCTGTGAGCCGGGTTCTGTCGAAGTGGACGATTTGATGTCAGTGGAACGATATAGCCATGTGATGCACATCTGTAGCAATGTGACGGGTAAGCTAGCCAGGGACAAGACGTCGTTTGACGCACTGCGGAGTATCCTGCCTGTCGGAACAGTAAGCGGGGCGCCCAAGATCCGAGCCATGCAGATTATCGATGAACTCGAACCGGTTCGCCGTGGGCCTTACGCCGGAACGGTTGGATATATCGATTTTGCCGGCAACATGGATACCTGCATCACCTTGCGCACGCTCGTAATCACGCCAGCCGGCGATGGCTCCTATTTGGTGGATGCTCAGGTCGGCGCGGGAATCGTCGCAGATTCCGAGCCGGCGCGGGAATACCAAGAGACGCTCAACAAAGCACAGAGTATGCTGAGCGCTCTGCAATTGGCCAATGCCTGGGCCGACCAGGCGGGAAACAACCCAAAGAATTAGCCGTTCGTTTTTCAAAACCTCCGCGCGATGCAACCTCCACCCAAGGCCTGGGCCGACAAGCCTGCACTTTTCTCGTGCGTCTACCGAAAATGTCATGTCGGCACTAGAATGCTCGTGTTGGCTGGCGATCGAGTCTTAAGCCGATAGGTAGCAGTGTGCGAAATCAGCCGGGCAACCGGAAAGAAGTGGAGAGTTTATGAGTTCATCAAAAGTTGCGGTCGTTCGGACCAAGCCGGAGACAATTCTTGAGGATTACCATCGTCTTCTGAATTTGGCTGGCTACCAGGAAACGGTAGCCAAGGATGCTGACACCGCGCTCAAGGTAAATATAAGTTGGCATTTTTTCTATCCCGGCAGTTCGACGACACCCTGGCAGCTCGATGGTGTCATTCGCGCGATGAAGCGTGATGGGTATGACCCCGACTTGATCCATGCGTGCCACAACCGTACCGTCGTGATCGATGCGTATCTCGGCGAGAAGGAAAACAAGCAGGTCGATGTCATCAAGGCCCACAACCTTCGCAACATTCATCTCTACGAGCCGGGCAATGACTGGCTCACGATCGGTGAAGCGGTTGGCGATTTGCGAGACAAGTTCCTATGTCTGAACGAGGTGTACCCGAAGGGTTTTAGTATTCCCAAACGATTCGTTGGCGAGAACATCATCCACCTTCCGACGATCAAGACACACGTCTTTACGACGACAACCGGAGCAATGAAAAATGCGTTTGGCGGTTTGCTTAATGAACATCGCCACTGGACGCATCCGGTGATCCATGAAACGCTCGTCGATCTGCTCATGATTCAGAAGAAAATCCATCGCGGCGTTTTTGCTGTGATGGATGGCACGTTCGCCGGAGACGGCCCAGGCCCACGATGCATGATCCCTCACGTTAAAAATGTCTTGCTGGCGTCATCGGATCAGGTTGCGATTGATGCAATGGCTGCGAAGTTGATGGGATTTGATCCTTTGTCTGATGTTAAGTTCATTCGACTTGCACATGAGTTAGGGCTTGGCTGTGGCGACCCAAAAGAGATCGAAATCGTGGGCGATGCGGAAGTCGCTCAGGAAAACTGGCAGTTTGTTGGCCCGTTCAAGAAAATGACGTTTGCCTCGAAGATGCAGCACATGATCTACTGGGGGCGACTCAAGGGTGTCATCGAATGGTCACTCAAAACGTTCCTGGCGCCTTGGGCCTATATCGCCAGCGTGGTATACCACGACTGGTTTTGGTATCCGGTTCGCGGCAGGCGCATTGTAAACCAAGTGCTCGCAAGCCCATGGGGAAGAATGTTTAACAATTGGTCGAACCTGACCCCAACGGAAACGGGATTCGACGACGTGGGGACGGAACCGCCTGGCGTTGTTCGTGGATTCTTCAAACAATTCTGGCTGGGTGCCAAAGTTCTCTGGACGTGTATCTGCGAAGCGCCCGAAGTGGCGATGCGCAAGCGACGCAAGAAAAAGGCGCAACAGCCTTCGTCGTGATCCTCGCTTGTCTATGGCGGACAGTCGGAATTCGATACACATCAGAAATAAGGGCGTCACGTTCGTGACGCCCTTATCGAATAACTCATCGTCGTGCTATTAGCGACAACGCGCGGCTGATCAAGGTCGTTAGCTGCCCTTGATTGCTTCGATGATTTTCTTCACGTTCAGGCGGTAGCCTTGGTCTTCCAGCTTACTTGCAAACTTGGCCGGATCCTTCATGAACTTCTTATCACAGCCTTTGCAACAAAAATAGACTTTCTCACCGGTAGGCATCGTTGCGACTGCCACGGGGTTAATGGTTTCTCCCATTACGGGACACTTGGTCTGATAGGTGTAGCTGTTCGCCAAGCCGCGATGATATTTCGAAGGGTTCTCCTGGAACTTCTTCGAGCAGCCATTGCAACAGAAATGAACCTTCTCGCCTGCGTGTTCCACATAAGTCTTTTCATCAACAGGTTCCCCCGACACGGGACATGTCACTTGCACCTTCGGCATTGCGGCGAGCGCCTTACGGTGCTCGGCTATTTCCTTTGCGTACTCTGCCGGGTCCGTGTTGATTTTCTTAATACAGCCTTTGCAGCACACAAAGACCGGTCCATCATCTGTGGTCGCGCTCATAGCCAAATTGGCAGGTTCGCCCATAACCGGACATTTCGGCCAATTCTTTTTCGTCGTGTGACCGTCGTCAGCAAGTGCCGCACATACTGTGGACAAGATGACAACCCCTGCCGTCAAGACGGCAGCAAATCCGTTGCGATGAATCATTTTTCTCTCCTTTGTGGATAGACTCAAGGAACATGTGCGCACCCCACACATTTAGAAACAATCAAGGGTGTTGATGATACTTGGCGATGTGGCAGCGTCTATATGGTCTAGTCAGGTGTGCGAGCGATGTGACACGGGCGAAACGGAAGGCTCAGACGGTGCGCTCGGCGATGGGTCAAGGAGGGTGCCCATCAGTTCATCTGTGGAGTTTGGCGAGTGATTACCTGCTGGTTGTCGCACCAACCCACCTTCTTCACCTGAAATCGCCAACGCTTCTCGCAGGAATATTGCACCCTTTTCATGGGCGAGTACGCCTGTGACAGCGCCTGCAGCTGCAAGAATTAAATCCGTCAAGCTGGCGACTCGAACGGGCATATAACTTTGTACAATTTCCAGGGGAGTAGACAAAGCCAGGGCTGTTGCCGAAACGACGGCGATTCGATGCCAAAGGTCCATCGCGAGGAGTTTTCTCGATGACATCACGAGCAACGTCGCGAGCGCCGCGTAGGCCATGAATTTTTCCATGACGTCCGCCATCATGATATCAAAGCGCGTTGCGAAATAACCGAAAAATGGCAGGAAATTCGCGGAGGTAGTGACACCTTCAAGGCCTTCTGACCGGGTTGCGAATGTAAGCGGAATGGTTCCAATGTAAGCAATATAACCTGCCGTCATGACGAAAGCGATGCGTGGAATTCGCAAAAGGAAAGTGGTATTCTGCTTGGCCAATCCTAGATCGCGATTTGGTTTGTAGGTCGTGCGAAGAACAAGTCCGGCTGCGAAACCTGCTATGCGCACAATGATGTCAGTAATATCGAAGCCTCGCGTGATAATGGGTAATTGCATCAGGCTGAGCGCGACAGCCAAGAGGCTTCCATACCAGAAAGCGAGTATGCATGTGTCTCGTGGCTTGAATCCGTATTGACTGCGAAGTAGTGAGAATACTAGCCAGGCGAGTACGCCGAAGGACACTAAAGAAGAACCCCATCGAGACCAGCATTTCATTCGTTTCCATCTCGCGAACGCAGCGCTTCGGCTGTCTTCCGCTTCGATGGCAGCTGCTTCTTGGGATTGGAATTCCGAAAGGACCGAAAATGGTACAATTGATGCAGACTTGAGGGATTTCTTGAGAAGACCTTTGTCGAACGAAAACGAAAACGGTAGGACGGCTACGATGACAAGAGCTGTGCAGTAAACTTTGACCAACGTAGCGAGCGGTCGGCCCTGTAGTTCCGCTCGCGCCAGCCGACGAATGCCCTTACCTAAACCACGAACAAGCCAAAATGAAACCGTTCCGATGGCGGCCCCTATGGTGTTGCTGAAGAGATCAATCAGTGAAGATACACGAGCTGGAGAATAGGACTGCACCCATTCTATGGCTAAGCTTAGCGTGAACCCCGCCATGATGGCCAGGAAAAACGCCAATACGCTGCTGCGCATTTTCCGCCGACAACTCCAATGTGTCAGCAACCCGATGGGAAAGTAAAGGAAGATGTTGCTTACGATGTCGGCGAGGGCAAACTTGAACTTGGCGACACTGAATAGATCTCGTGAGCCGATTGCATCGGGGTTGGTCAAGAAATCAAACGGCACAAGCCCGGTTTGCAGGACGAAAAGAACGGCCAGAGTCGTCAGCAACTCGACGTAGTTACGAGAAAGTCGTGTTGCAAGCGAAACACGTCTGGGTTTGTGAGGCATGATGGAACAACCCTGGTGCGTTTGAGAGATTACCCGCCTGACTGACGAGGTGGTGGCCATTTGGCAGGCCTGGCCGGTTCTATCGGGATCCAACCTTCAGGCGGATCGACTCGGACAGGCTCGTCTCGCAGAATCAGTTGCCCTATGCAAGTGTGGAGGCATTTCTCGAATTTCCGGCGAACCCGCGCACGCGCATCGTGTTTCCAGTAATCGACCGGCTCTTTTTTCTGATCTTCCTCGGGTGGAAACGTGGATTTTGCTTGAGCGCGTATGACGGCGATTGGCAAGTTGTTTCTCAGGTCGTAAATGGTTGCAAACATTTCCGTTTCTTCTTCTGTCAGTTCGTTTACAGCGTAAATGATTCCGATGCCAGCGTGCAGCGCGCGCATCGCGGACAAGACCTGTTCCGGGTCCGCTGGCGCCCCACCGAGATCGAACTGGGTAACCGGAAAGACCTCGCTAACCGCAAACAAATCGTCCAGCGCGAAATTCCATTGAAGAAACTCGTTTCGTGGATCGCGAACGAGATGGATTCGTCTCGTTGGCCCGTTGCGGGTGACGTGTTCTTTAACCGCCATGCGTGTGATGGATACGGTCGCGGGAAATACACCTTTTGTCGGCTGATCTGAAAGTAGTTGATAGCATGTGCCAAGCGGTGCGACGGAAACCGTAGAGACATCACTCCAAGTTGTTTGTGGCGGCGCAACCCAAGGCTGAATCTCCTTCTTCGCGCAGCCTCCTTGCAGCAAGCCGACAAAAGCGGCTATTACGAGCATGAGGATACCGCACTCAAGTTGCCGGGTTCTAGTCGTTTGCATCTCCACTTGCTCCAGCATGGTTATCGGGTGAACTCAACTGCGCGCAGACGTGCGCATCTAACCTTCGATTTTGATATCGGATGTTGCACGCCCTGTCTGGTCCAAAAAAAAGTGCCTGTTTCGAAGACAGGCGGGCATTGGGCGTTATCGGTCCCGCTGACGAGCTTAAGCCTCAGTTTGGCCCCCTCTATCCCGATAATTTACTTGGTTAGCAGGGATTTCCGATGGGTTTGTCGGACCTCTGACGGTCTCGATTCGCGTGCAAGTTTTGCGAGCGCCGTTGCGAGTTGATTCGTCGGGACATCCCGGATTAAGGCCGTCACGAAAGTGTAGTGTTTACTCTGTCCCAGCATTGCGGAACAGCTATATGGGTGCTCAACTCGCCGCAGGTAATAACGCTTCAGCCGTCGCCACCTCGACTTTTACGAGATTGACGCAAAAACGTCATATTCCAAAGCGTGCTCACCTCGGCTCGCTTTGGGGGCATCTGTTTCATGGTTTTGGCAGATTGCTATCGAGCCTGCCCGGTTCCATGTGGTTGGCTATCGACGTCAGCATTTTCTTTGTTGGTCTTCACTTTGCCTACCAGACGTTTCCGCCGCCGGATCAACTGGCCACCCCCCATGTTTTACTTTGGCAGGCAGTCGGCATTTATGGGTTTATTGCAGCCGTAGCCGGGCTTATTTTTGGGCTATACGAACGTGAGACACTTCAAAGCAGGTCACGCATTGCGACGCGACTTCTCCTGACGGCTGCGGCTGTGGCCATTGTTTCGTATGCTGTTATTTATGCGATTCTCTATTCGACCATCGCTCGCCGTGTTACGGTGATTTCGTTAACAACGTATGTCATTTCGGGCACGTCCATCAGGTTATGCGCTTGGTGGGCTATCCGCCGGGTGCGTCGGGGTTTGTTGGTCGTTGGATCGCGTAAGCTGTTCGAGTCCTTTGAGCGTGCACAAGACCAGGGTTGCTTGCACGAATACAATCTGGCCGGGTACTGCACGCCTAGTGTTAACGAAGACGTTGGCGACGTTCATCCGGCACATCTCGGCACTCTATCAAGCCAAGTGGCCTCGCTCGATGAATCCGACATTACGGATATTGTCGTAGGTAAACAAGCCGCGAAAGACCCGCAGGTGATGGACTGGATGGTGCCTTGTTTGCAGAGAGGGTGTCGCGTTACCAACGAAGCGGTCTTCTACGAAAAGGCGGCGGGTCAGATATTGGTCGACGAAATTACTCCCTACTGGTTCCTGTTTGCTGATCTAAAAGTTCATTGTGACCAACAGGCGACGCTTCGGCGGATACTCGACTTCACGGTCGCCATTGTTGGCTTCTGCGTTACCGGATTAGCCTGGCCTGTTATTGCGCTGGCGATCAAGCTGTGCGATGGGGGGCCTGTGTTCTATTCGCAGGATCGAGTAGGACAGAATGGGCAGATATTCAAACTATTCAAGTTCAGAACCATGCGGGTTAATGCTGAAAACGGGAAGAGTATCTGGGCTTCTCCGAACGACCCCCGCGTGACATCGATTGGCCGATTTCTCCGTAAATCTCGGCTGGATGAACTGCCTCAGCTCTACAACGTGTTGATTGGGCAAATGTCGATCATCGGCCCCAGGCCCGAAAGGCCCGACATCGTCAAGACCTTGTGCAGAGAAATTCCATACTACGCCGAAAGGCATCTCGTCAAACCCGGAATCACCGGATGGGCGCAAATCAGCTTTCGTTACGGTTCATCCATCTCCGACGCAAAGCGCAAACTCCAATTCGACTTATACTACCTTAAGCACATGTCCTTCGAACTGGACATGATGATCTTGTTGAGGACGATCGGAACCTTCCTCCGGGGAGGCTGCTAGAGCAAGCTTCGGTATTTGCGAAGAGTTTTTTGCCGACAGGCGCGGGAAGCCACAGTCCTTCAACCACCATTTCCGATAAAACATATACCGGTAAGTAGTCCTGGTTTGTGTCGAGCCAATGTTCGGAGGCTATTCGCATGAACGTGCATGACGAAGAGTTGTCGCGGCGACGTTTTCTCGGCGCAGCGTCTGGGGCAGCAGCTGCGGGATTGCTTTTGGGAGCCCAAGCACGCGCCGAAGACGATCGGCTCGAACTCAAGCCGGGCATCAAACCTTCACGCGTTGTGCAGGTCCGGTCCAGCATGGTCGTCGAAGGCCCAGTCGTCCACCGAAGCGTCGTTGCGGAATTGATCGACACGGCTCTTCAAACGCTTACGGGCAAAACCAAGACCCAAGACGCATGGCGTCGTATTCTGAAGCCGCGCGATATAGTAGGCCTGAAGTTCAACCGGTCTGGGGCCAGAACGATCGGAACCTCGGCTGCGGTTGCTGAGGCGATTGTTGCCTCGCTGCGCGATGCAGGATGGCCACGCAGTCAGATCGTCTGCATGGAATTGCCCCCTGATGTGGAAGCAGAGCTGGGAACCATCCGCGCGGTCGGTGGCTATGACTCGTTTGAGACGGACTTCGGAAGTGGCCGAGATCAGCTGGCGTTAGTTCTGCGGCAGGTTTCGGCAATCGTGAACATCCCGTTCTTGAAGACTCACAATTTGGCCGGTATGACCTGTTGTTTGAAGAATCTATCTCATGCGTTTGTTAAGCACCCCGCTCGATATCACAGTAACGGATGCTCACCATTCATTGCCGACATTGCAGCCCTGCCCAATATTCGATCCAAGCTCAAGCTCTGCCTGGTGAACGCGTTGCGAATTGTTTACGAGGGCGGCCCTGAAGCCAGTGTAGATACGCTTAGTGACGATGGAATTTTCGTTGCGTCAATGGATCCCGTTGCGACGGATGCAGTGGGATTGATGATGTTGAACGACGCGAGAAGTGAGAATAAATTGCCAAAAATGACCTCGTCAGCGTCAGAAATACCCTATCTTGCTGATGCCCACCGCAAAGGCCTGGGCGTAGCGGTCCCGCACGGTATCGAGTTGATTCATGGGTAAACGGCCAGCTCGCCGTCCTCGAAATCAGACACATTTGGTGTTTGACAATCGGGAAGAGTCCGAGTACACTTCTTTAAGGTGATAGACGTACGGGGACCGAATTCGTGGCTTGATCACGATAAGATTTCTATATCTATAATATTTTTTGCTGTTTTGATATTAGTTTAGCTATCATTATTTCCTTCTGCTGAACCTCGTCTGAAAGTCACCTCTTTGGAACCCTTGAGTGTTTGCTGTTAGTTGCTTGGGGGATTAGCTTCTTGAGTAACGTCGTTCAATCTTCGTAGGAGCAACGCGCCGACCGGTCTAGTTGCGCTGTGTGTTGCGAATCGTTAATTTGACGGCTTTACGGAACTGTTCTAATAGAATACTCTTTTCTCCTAATCTTGTTCGACCTTGGATGTTGGGCAGGGAAGTTGGAGTGTACAGACGCGTAATAGCACCAAGGGATCTTTGGTGTTTGGTGATAAGCATATGGGATAGTTGGAAGGCAGGAACATTTCGGATCACGGGTGGCTGTGTATTTTTTTGAAACCTCGTTTTTCGTTAGAAGCCCAACTATGAGTGATAGTGGATTTGTTAGGGAGATATATTGTGAAGCGCAGAATCAGAGCATTTACGCTCATTGAGCTCTTGGTCGTGATTGCGATTATTGCATTGCTGATCTCGATCTTGTTGCCTAGCCTTTCGCGGGCAAGAGAGCTGAGCAAACGTTTGGTGTGCCAGTCCAATATCAAGGGCATGGGAACATCTATGAAGATTTACGCCAACGACAACAACGAACGTTGGCCCATTCCACCTTTTGATAAGACGTTGCTTTCGTCGCAGAATCAGAGCGTCGATTACTTCACGCCGCTTGGCCAAACCGGACCAAGTGGCGGCCCGGTCGGAGAAGATCGCTGGAATCGAAGTTTCTCGATCAATCCGGGAGCCAGCTCTCAAATATCCGTTACGCGTGCGTTCTGGATGCTGGTTCGGTCGGGCGATGTTCAGGTCAAAGGATTCATTTGCCCGAGTAGCAGCGATGATCCAGATCCCACACAAAATCTCGAGCTATACTATGACTTCGAGGATTACTCGAATATCAGTTATGGCTATCAGGTTCCGTTCGGCCCGCGTTCCACCAGGCCACGCGAAGGTGTGGATAATCGGCAGATCCTTGTGGCTGACAAAGGCCCTTGGTATCAAGATGATGACCCCGATCAAGGACAGGGACGATGGATGGGTGGCTTAGCTGGTGAAGTTCATCTCACCGATCCGCCGAAGGTTTGGAAGCCTTACAACTCACCTAACCATGGTGGCCCTGGTAATGGTGAAGGTCAGCAGGCTCTTTTTGGTGACGGACATGCTACCTTCGAGCGAACGCCTGCGGTTGGTATCGACAATGACAACATCTACACAGTCATGACAAACAGTTGGTCTGACATTTTCAAGGAAAACTTGATTCACGGTGAGCTTCCTGGCGAGCAACTTCCGCCACCCTACCCAGGGCAGGGTGCTTACGGTAACGGCCCCAATGACTACGCTTCCACGGATTCGCTTATCTATCCGTAGGCTGCTTGGGCTGTATCTATTTTGATTTGCGAAAGCGGCGGGCGGAAACGCTCGCCGCTTTTTTTGTTTTGCTTAGCCATTCATCTCATTCCTTCTATGAGCGAGCTTCCGTTGGAAACTTCTTCGGCGCAGCGAGTGCGACGCGGTGTCATCGGTATCATCGAGAACGATGGCCTTTATTTGATGATTCGTCGCGCACCGAACATACCAAAGGGGGGCGCTTGGTGTTTTCCTGGCGGGCACGTTGAACATGGCGAAACATCAAAACGCGCCTTGCCACGAGAGTTTCGGGAGGAATTGGGGATTGAAATTGAGCCGGTTCAGCGACTTGGCTCGATTCGTGTGATGGATACACGCCACGTCTTGGTTGCTTGGCGCGTTCGACATGTTGGCGGTGCCATCACCCCAGCAGCAGAGGAAGTAGCAGATTGGCGATGGGTTGCGAAAGGTGACATCGCTGACGTAGAACCCGGCTTGGCTTCAAACGCGCGCGTCGCGCAGATGCTGTAGTGGTACAACCCTCTCTTGATTGAAGTTACTTGAAAAGTGCGGCGATCGGTCCAATCAATCGCGACGCAATCCATGATCCATCCCGCAAGGAGGCTGTCCGAATTGAGCGGAGATAACGCTGTGGATGCCGCCGCGTGTCGTCCATGTAGTTCTCACGAACATCCATTTAGGCTGGCAGCACGAGACCAATTCATCAAGGATCACGTTTGTTATGTCTTCGTAGAAAATTCCTTCCGACCGAAAAGACTGTAGATATAGTTTGAGGCTTTTTAGTTCGACGCATTTTTCGCCAGCGACGTACCGGAGCAGAATCTTGCCGAAGTCAGGTTGGCTTGTCTTGGGACAGACACTCGTAAATTCATGCACATGGTGCTCAATCAGATAGTCCCGGTTGGGGCGAGGATTCGGAAACGTTTCGAGTATTGTATTGCGATCCATGGGTGAATCTCACACCTTGTTAGTCTGCTCATCTGAATCGAACGATTGCCTAATGTGCAGCGTTCTCTTTGTTGGACATTCTCTTTCCCGGCCTTGTCACTAGCACGCGAACAAGACCAGCTGTTCTTGCGGATTAGCTTTGTAACCATCGGCGTTGGTCGAAACTGGCGATTGAGGCCTCTGCCGCAATTGTCGAATTCGTCTGTCGCGAGCCGCAGCAACGAAAGCCTCGACATTTTGAAAATCCCAGTCGGATCGCGGCACCAGCCGTTTTGATTCGTCGCGGACTTCGCATCCCATGTGATCCACCATATAACGTGTGGCAAAACGGTCGCACATGGATTCCTTTTGTCGGGGGTTACGCTTCGCTTGCTTCACCAATAGATGATACAGCTCGTGAAGGAATACGAACAGAACGACTTGGTAACTGTCGGCCACTTGGATCGAATACAAAGGCTTAATCCACCGCCTACCGATTGTCTTGGCCCGCGCGACGTGCGTTTTCAATTTATACGGAAACTTCAAGTGCCGGCCGAGGTTCACTAGAATCCGATGTTCCTGATAGAAACATACGCCGGAAAAATCCGCGCCGCGACTATAACGAATACGAATCGTTGCGTGTCCGATTGCCCAGCCGTGAATCGCATCGTTTATCAAGCGAAGCAATTTCTCGTCGGCTAGTGTTGTCTTATTTTCGTAATCGATCTTCGGCACAGGGTTCTCACAACGATCGGCCTAAGCGATCTCAAACTTCTGAACGAGTCATTCCTCTGGCCTTCTTCCAAGAGGCCGACCGTATTTAACGGTACACCATATACGAGAAAAGAGAATACCGTAATAGTAATCCAGGACTTGCGTCCGACTCAACCCCTATTGTCGCAGCAGTGTACTCTACCTGTTGAATGTTATGGCCTGGGATGAAACTTGCGGTGAATCTGTCGAAGGTGTGATTCGTCGACGTGGGTGTAAACCTGAGTCGTAGCTACATCTGCGTGTCCGAGCAATTCCTGGACGATGCGAAGGTCAGCACCACCCGCAAGCAAATGCGTTGCGAAGCAATGTCGAAGCGTGTGGGGAGATACCTTGCCCTTGATGCTGGCGGTTCGAACGTGCTTGCGAACGAGTCGCCAAATGTTGGTGCGATCCAAATTCCTACCGGTTCGCGAAAGAAACAAGGCAGAAGAAAACTGATCGCTGGCAAGGCGAGGCCTGAGGATTTCCAGGTATTCGCGTACGGCTTCGATTGCTGGACGCCCCACTGGGATAACGCGTTCCTTTCGACCTTTGCCCATGCACCGAAGAAAGCCAAGGTCAAGATTGATTTGCTCTATCGAAAGTCCGGAGATTTCACTTACACGCATGCCGGTTGCATAAAGCAACTCAAGCAGTGCGCGATCGCGCAGATAAAACTCATCTGCCGGGTCCGGCGCCTTCAGAAGTGCTTCGACCTCGTCAGTTCGAATTACGTTTGGTATTCGGTACCACCGCTTGGGTGATTCCATCAATGACGCTACGTCACGTCGAAGGGATTTCTCGTTATGGAGATGCCGCAGGAATACTTTCACTACGGCGAAGTGTCGAGCGATTGACGATAGGGCAAGGCCTCTCTTGTTCAAACGAATAAGATGCTGTTGAACTTCTTCGATTGTAATTTCGCTCGGCTCAACATCTGCCTCCACGAGGTGATTCCAAAATTCAGTAAGATCGCGTTTGTAGGCGGTGACTGTCTCGCCGGACAAGCCGCACTCGATAAAAATGTAATCCAGAAACCGCTTGAGCAAAGGCGCGAGCGGCTGTTTCGAGCTGATGGGTGGTGAAGCGACGAGCATGTTTTCTTTCCAAACTGTACCACCGCCACATGGACCAGTGTCAACATGTGGCACAATTGCGCTCTTGCGATATAGCAAAGCGCTTCGATTCAACAAGCATCCATTGTAAGTCAATGTGCGATTACATCCAAACGTTCCGCCATGGTTATGGGGCATGAAGATGGCTGGCGAGGCATACTAATATCGGACTACGCCGCAGTGTTACATTGACTATATCCTCTAAACTGTGGCGAATCCCCGGAAGCCTCATGTTCGACCACGGTTTTGCTACAAGATGGCTTGGAAGGCAATGTCATCACGGGTCCGATAGTGCCGTGTATGCTGCACTGTGATCGCATCAAACCCGAGAGTTGAGAGAGAGGCCGTTAGTATGGCTACCGAATACCGCGATACGTCACAGTACTTAATGACGAGGTGGGAATCTCAGGGGCAGCTGCTCTTGGAAGAACGATGATTCAAAAAATCGGTTGAGGCGAGGCGTGAAAAAGTTGCACGTTAAGACGGCGGGAGACGTAGTTTGGTACGCGAAGCTCGTTTTGTGGTATGAAATCAGCCGAACTTCGTGCTGTTGAAGAAACCAATCATCTCGGTCATAATGGGCGCGGTTAAGGGGCCATGGCGCAGTTGGGAGCGCGTCTGCATGGCATGCAGAAGGTCGCGAGTTCGAGTCTCGCTGGCTCCATTGATTGTAAGTGCCTTCGGAGCAGGAACCGGTCGCGAGTTCTATCCGTTCGCACATCCGAACGGCTCCAGTTGCTCTATTTGTGATCCCATGACGCAGTGCCCTACTCCGCCGCTGGAGGCGCAGCTAATTCCATAACGGCGCCTTACTACAAAAGGCACTTTCGCTTGAGAGGCAGCACGGTCGCTGCCAATAGGTGATTCGTCTTGCGGGACCATTTGATTGTATCGTCTGTGCACGGCGGACTACCTACCCGCCGGAGTAATGCTCATATTGGCAGCTGAAAAAACGCCCGCGTGTTTTGGGCTGACTGCTCAGCAAATTCGTCGTATGACACGCCGCGAAGCTCGGCAAGGAATCGAGCGGTGTGGGCTACATATGCTGGCTCGTTGGGACGTTTGTTTCTTACCGGGACGGGCGACAGATACGGGGCATCGGTTTCGACCATGATCTTGTCAGCCAGGTAGTCTTTGGCAATCTCTTGAAGCCATTGCGATTTCTTGAACGTGACCACACCCGTAAACGAAATGCGCCAGCCCATCGCAGCTATCTGCTCCGCTTCACTCGCTGTACCCGTAAAGCAATGGAAAACGGCTGGCTTATTCTGAAATCCATGCTCGACGAGCAGCATAGCTGTATCCTCGAACGCTTCTCGACTGTGCAAAATCAAAGGCTTGTCGAAAGCTCTGGCAAGAGTCAATTGCTTGGCAAAGACGTCGCGCTGAACAGACCTGTCCGCGAAGTCATAGTGATAGTCCAGTCCCATCTCGCCAAGTGCGACAACACAAGGTTGACTCCACAACGAGGTCATGGACGTAAGTTGTTCGTCCGCAACTTTGCCAGCTTCGTGGGGGTGAAAACCTGCCCCAACGAAAACGGTGCCAGTATGTTGCTCTGCCAATTCGATTGCACGTTTCGCATCTGCGAGGTCTGTCCCAATTGTGATGATCTGATCAACGCCAGCATCCTTTGCGCGATCCAACACGTCATCCACCTGACACATTAACTCAGGAAACGTCAGATGTGCGTGAGAATCGATCAAACCCATTGGTGTGCCACTCGCTGAAAAGCAACTCTCCGGCAGTGTTCGCCAAATAATCAAGCAAACTGCAGAAAGCTTTACCCCGGCTCATAAGCGCTTTCGAAGTGTTCGATCGAAGCGCTGCTCCCTTTCGGCCAAACGACGGTAATCAGGTCGAACCGGCAAGGCGGATCGCCCTGAACGCAGCGTGTCAAGAACGCTTGGGCAGCCCGATGAACGCGACGCCATTTGGCTTCATTGACGATTTCCAAAGGGTCCTGCCAGGATGCATCCGTTCGTGTTTTGACCTCAACGAATACGATGAACCCATCGCAAGACGAAACCAGATCGATTTCGCCATAAGGGCAAAGGTAGTTTCGCGCAAGAATGCGATGCTTTCGTTTGCGTAGATATCGCGCAGCCGCCCGCTCGCCTTTTGCGCCAAGTCGAAGATGACTAGACCGCTGCGGCAGCCAACTCAGGTTTCGCAGTTTTGCTTTTAGAAATGCGAAGTTCACGCAGCTTGCGAGCCTTGCCAATTCGATGTCTCAGGAAATATAGCTTAGCACGACGGACCTTGCCTCGCCGTTTGATCTTGACATCGATGACATTTGGCGAGTGGATCAGGAATTTGCGCTCGACCCCCTCATTCCCAACGAGCCGACGAACAACAAATGATTCGTTAATGCCGGTACTTCGCCTGGCGATGACCACGCCGTTGAAGATTTGCGTTCGCTCCTTTTCGCCCTCGACGATACGGGTAAGAACATCAACCGTATCCCCGACATGAAACGTTGGGACGGTCCTCTTGTAGAACTTCTCTTCGACTAGTTTCAAAATGGGCGAACTCATTCCTGCAACTCCAATCCTTCGATGCTGGTACGACCGACGGCTGATGGGCTTGCCCGCGCCGACCACTCTTAAAAACGCTCTACTTAATACTCTGTTACTCGATCAACCCGGTTCGATTCAACAGATCGGGCCTGCGGTCAGCCGTTCGCAAGATGGACTGTTCTTCCCGCCATTTCGCGATGGCCTCGTGGTTTCCCGATAGCAACACTTCGGGGACTTCCATACCACGAAAGTCTCTCGGCCTTGTGTACTGAGGGTATTCTAAAAGGCCGTTTGAAAACGAATCGCATTCGGCAGACGAATCGTCTCCCAAAACACCTGGAATAAGACGCACAATTGCGTCAATCAACACTGTCGCAGCGGATTCACCACCTGACAACACAAAGTCACCGATCGATATTTCGCGAGCACCAATTCCAGTTCGAATGCGCTCGTCAAATCCTTCATAGTGCCCGCAAACAATGACAAGCCAAGGTTCGCGAGATAGCTCCGCAGCTATAGGCTGGGTCAGCCTTTCACCTTGCGGAGTGAGCAGAATCTTCGTCGGTCGCCCTTCTTGCTGCGACTCGACATAATCAACCGCCTTGAACACAGGCTCACACATGAGCACCATGCCCGGCCCGCCACCAAAAGGTCTGTCATCAACACTGTGGTGGCGGTCTTCCGCGAAGTCGCGAAAATTTGTACACCGAATCGTGGCTGCCCCCGCCTGTTGTGCCCTGCCGACAATACTGGCTGTCAAAAACGGCTGGAGCATCTCGGGGAACAGCGTCAATACGTCGATTGTCACACCTTGCACGCCTTGTGAAATCTACGCGGAGACGGCTTCTTTGGCATCGCCATATTTCTGAACGAGCTGACGCACCGTGTCGCTCGGTTGGGCACCAACGCCCAGCCAATAAGCAATTCGTTCAGGCTTTAAGTTCACGGATTGGTCATCGCTTACCGTCGGGTCAAAACTGCCCAACTCTTCGAGAACCTTGCTGTCGCGTGCCTTACGGGAGTCAACGGCTACGACTCGATAAACAGGCCTATGCCGTCGACCAATTCTTTTCAATCTGATTTTTACCGCCACAGGTACAACTCCTGGTCAAATAGCAAGCCAACATACCGGCCGCTCGGATTCGCTTAGATACAAAGTCCGGCGAGTATAGCAGGTCGCCCCTGATAGGCAAGACGGCGGGGTTTTCGGCTTTTGGCTATTGTCGGCAGGAATACTCGCAAGCGGGAGGGGGGACAGCTGATAAACCCGTAATTATGTCAAAACCGATTGCTGCGTGGAGCGCAAATCTTTGCCAGTTTTTGGAACCTTTGGCCTTTCAGGGTTGCGGGCCGCTCAATGCAAACGATTTTGGGACAGGTAAAAAAAGAAAGCACCGCTCGCCCGAAGGCGAAACGGTGCTTTCCGGAGGGGAAAGAAGCCGGATACTGCTTGAACTGAATTAAATCCTACCTCCGAAAGTATATATGCTTCGATTAACTACCAAACAAAACTCATACATGCAATAAGCAGCGCTACCATACTATCGGCTGAAAATCCAATCACTTTCGGTACATCGTCATATTATTGTACGCGCAATAACAGAAAAGTCTGCTTAAAAGTCAAATTTTTACCGGACATTGTACAATTTCTAACATTTGGAGAAGCCACAACCATCACACGTTACACATCCTTCGCTAAACCTAAGTTGTTCCTGGCATTCTGGGCAAATTACCTTGTATTGAGTCTGCTGCCATTGCATGCCCATCGCCTCCATTCGGGGCGGGACTCGCAATGTGGCCTTTTCGGCGCCGTGTCCGTTACCCTTGGTGCCATTTCCATTGGTTCCGTTCTTCCTGGTTTCCGTGTTTTGCTTTCCGATCGGTTTTCCATCTGTTGTGAGGGTTGAGGACTCGCCCAGCAAGAGTGATCGCAGTCCGAATTCCGCCTTGGCATTGAGATATCGCCGAAGCGCTCTGGCAAGCCCATCGCCCAAACTCATGATCTTTCCATCCTTGGTGTGGACCTGCAAGCTGGAACCGATTGATCGCAACTGCTTAACAACCAACTCCAGGTCACCTCCCGATCGAAGCCAAAGACTTGTCAGACGACAGATCGCCTCAAGATCACTGTTGGCGATGTCACCACCTTTGCCGAGTTGTGCAAACACTTCCAACTCTCGTCCAGTATTCAAGTCGACCGTGATGTTGATGTGCATGTTTCCGAACGGCGTGAGTTGCCTGATTCGCAAACTACTCTGAATCTCAGGCAATACCGAAGGTTTCAGATGAGGTTTATCCGTTTTTGTTTGTTCTTCCTCGCCCCCGGCTTCGGAGGTCATCCGCTTGTGCGCCTCGTCGCTACCCTTGAGGGCCATTGGCTGGTGTTCCCGGCAACCGTTTCTGTACACCGTGACACCCTTGCACTTAAGCTCAAAGGCGAGCTTATAAATCTCCGCAACGTCATCGATCGATGCACTTTCCGGGAAGTTGATTGTCTTGGAAATAGATGAGTCGCAATGCTCCTGGAAGGAAGCCTGCATTCGCATATGCCATGATGGCGGCACGTCATGGGCGCATACGAACACCTGTTTAATGTGATCAGGCACTTCGTCAAGGCTAGCGAGGGTGCCATCCGTGGCAACGCGCTCCATCAGTCCCTCGCTCAAGAATCCTTGTTCTTCTGCCACGGATTCAAAAATCGGATTCACTTCGATCATCGCCGATTGGCCTTCGGATTGGCCTCTTAACACATTGCGCATGAACGCCAGGCTGTACATTGGCTCAATCCCGCCGGAACAACCCGCGATAATGCTGATCGTTCCCGTTGGAGCGACCGTTGTACAGGTCGAATTCCGCATAGGCCGATCGTGTTTTGTTTCGTAAATACTGCCTTTCCAATTCGGGAAATTCCCTCGCGCCTTCGCCAACTGCTCGCTATAATTGTGCGATTCATCATTGACAAACTTCATGAACCGCGATCCCCACTGGACGCCCTCTTCGGAGTTGTAGGGAACTTTCAGCAAGTACAGTGCATCCGCAAAACCCATAATTCCCAGGCCGATCTTGCGGTTGGACTTGCATATCCGATCGATTTCAGGCAGCGGATATCGATTCGCGTCGATCACATTATCCAGAAACCGTGTTCCCTCGTGGATCGACTCGCGCAAGCCATCCCAGTCAACGACCGGCTCGCCATCTTCTTCCTGCACGAACGTGGCAAGGTTAATGCTGCCCAAATTACATGCCTCAAAAGGAAGCAACGGCTGTTCGCCACACGGGTTGGTGGCTTCCATGCGGCCTATGTGTGGCGTTGGATTATCCTCGTTGATGCGGTCGATAAAACACAACCCCGGCTCACCTGTTCGATGAGCATTGGTCAAAACGATATTCCAAATGTCACGTCGAGTATAAAACTCCCCTTCCGGCACATCTTCGTCCGCCTTCAACTCGACAAGCGTCCTCAGGTCGTATTGCCAGGTTTCGAGATCCTTCGGCAGCAAATACGATCGCTTGGTTCGAGGATTCGTGACAACGTGAGGCTCGTCCGGAGCTTCCAGGAATGACGCCATCCAGTCATCCGGCACCTTCACGGAAATGTTGTAATTATTGAACTGCGTCAGGTCTTCTTTAGCATGCAGGAACTTGAGAATGTCCGGGTGATGGATGTACATCATCCCCATGTTCGCACCGCGCCGAAAAGCTCCTTGTTGGATTGCGTTGGTGGCTTCGCTAAATGCACGCCAGAAAGAAATTGGGCCACTAGTCGTGCCGCCCGAGCTGCTGATATAATCACCGGTAGGGCGAAGCTCGTCGAAAGCAAACCCGGTTCCGCCGCCAGCTTTTTGAATCAAAGCTGTGTACTTAATCGAGTCGAAGATTTCATTGATACTGTCACCAACTGGAAGCACAAAGCATGCGCTCAACATGCCCATCTCTCGTCCGGCGTTCATGAGCGTCGGACTGTTCGGCATGAACCGACGGCTCATCATCAACGTGTAGAATCGATTCTCCCACTCGCTACGGTTGTCAGGATCAGGATCGTAGAGCAACTCCGCATCGGCGATCGCGCGAGCGACCCGGCGAAACAAATCGCTGATCGATTCGGTACAGCGACCTTCCTCGTTCTTCTTGAGGTACCGCGCCCGAAGAACGCGCTCCGCATTCTCGCTGAAACCAGACCCACGCTTGCGGGTGTCATCCTTAACACAATCTGATTTGCTTTGTAGCAGAGCTTCTGACATGGATTTGCTATTCCTCCACCGGCTGATGGGCCGGACAATTTACTTTATTCTCGACCCGTGGTCCCGCGCCGGACAGGTCATACGCTGCACAGAATTGCCTAAACTCTTCCCCGCTCCCTTAGAATTCGCGGCCCCGCGAATCATCTATGCGCCCCGCGAGATCAAACCCGGCGATATCTCACCTGCCAGTGCCATATCGGGCGAGCAAAAGTAATCTTAGTCCACAAATAGGGTATCGTCAAGGATGAACAACAATATGTAGTGGTTCATGTGTCAAACTTGGTAATTTATCGATAAGGTCTTACGATGCCGTAGCTTAGGGGCGATAACTAGGATTTATCAACATGTGAAATAGGCCTTATTCAGGCCCCAGACCGAGCGAGTATCGAAAACGGACACAATGGTACACATGAGCGGCAAAATGCGCTACTACGCCCTTCATTTTTGCTGTATTTTGCACGCAAGATAGTGAAAATCGGCCCAATCGGAGGCCGATTTCGGAGAGCTTTCGATGGAGATTTAGTTCTGGATATTGAAACGGCAAAACTCGCAGTAACCACGCCCTTTTCACTCAAGGCTACGGCACTCAGCCATGGCTGGCATGAATGCGCCCCTATGGGCTGGTGCGAAGGGGGGAAATGCTTTCAGGTCGTCACTCGTTTCGGCGATTTAGCGGGTCGCGTCTCCGTCACAGAGAGCAAGCGAACCCAACGAACGGTACAGCTGAATGTCATCGTCGAAGGCCTAGACCTATCTGCTCCGCGAATCGCCGATGTTTGCCATGAGATTGGATTGGTACTTGGGCTAGGTCGTGATCTTTCCGAGTTTTACTCCATTTGTGCCGAACATCCGACACTTCATGTTCTCCCACTCATAGGCGCGGGGCGAGGGCTGCGATCTGCGTCCATGACAGAGAATATCATTAAGGCGCTCTGCAGCACAAACGTCACCTGGACGCAGGCCGTCAAGATGATTAACCGAATCGGGCAGTTAGGGCCTGTATTTCCAAACTTTGTAAACCTAAACGCCTGGCCCACGCCGCGGGAAATTCTTCGCGCGGGAGAAAGCTACCTTACGGAAGTGTGTCGCGTGGGGTATCGAGCTGAATCGATATTGAAATTCTGCCAGGATGTATGTGACAAGCGGATCGACCCGGACAAACTCACGCAACTGGCAGCGGATCCGGAAGTCGAAAGCGACGACATTCTGGCACAATTAAGATCGATCCGCGGGATAGGCCCTTCGAGCGCACACTATTTGCTGGGATTTCTGGGGCGACACGACCGCCTCTCGATCGACAGTGCGACCGTCGCTCACGTCGCGCAAATGCACATGAATGGCAAGAAACCTACGATCAAGCAGATCGAGAAGATTTACGCACGCTATGGCAATTGGAAAAACCTTGTCTGGTGGTACGAACATTGGCTAGGCTGGGGAAGTGCCAAGTCCATCTTGCGAGAAGTCGGCATCGATCCCGAGCTATCAATAAAGAATCGAAAGACGAAACGTGCGCGCCGAGCGTCGTAGGCTATTGGGGTTGCATCGCTTGTGTTCAACGATGCCAAAACCACTGCACTCCATGAAGCACGTTTATTTCAGGTTTTCCGGATTGAGCGCAAGCAAATCGTCCACGACAAACAAGCCATCCTTGCGGATTAGCGTGCCGTCAAACCAAATCTCCCCACCACCATTGTCGGCGTCCTGCAGGCACACAATATCCCAATGAATCGTGCTCTTGTTGCCGTTGTCTGCTTCTTCATAGGCTTGGCCGGGCGTAAAATGGAATGAACCGGCAATTTTCTCATCAAAGAGAATGTCCAGCATGGGTTCGGTCACAAAAGGGTTGAAGCCAATCGCGAATTCGCCAACGTATCTGGCGCCGTCGTCCGTATCGAGTACCTTATTCAGGTGCTCCGTGTTTGTGCTCGTAGCTTTGACGATCTTACCGTTTTCAAACTCGAATCGAACATTATCATGTACGACGCCCTGATAAATCGTTCGAGCGTTGTATTGCAGCGTGCCCTGGATGCTGTCTCGAACCGGCGCGGTGAATACTTCGCCGTCTGGGATATTCAACTTGCCATCGCAGGGGATGGCGTCAATTCCCTTGATTGAAAATGCGAGGTCCGTTCCCGGCCCCACGATCTTCACATCGCCAGCTTCTTTCATCCGCCTCGCCAAGGGCTTCATGGCTTCGCCCATACGTCGATAATCCATCGTGCATACATCGAAATAAAACTGCTCGAAGGACTCGGTGCTACGATTGGCCTGCTGAGCCATCGCTGGATGAGGCCAGCGCAGAACGACCCAGCGCGTCTTGGGCACGCGCAGGTCCATGTGGACGCGCTTCCATACCGTATCTTGATAGAGCTTGTGCGCTTCGTCCGGCAGGTCGGAAAGCTCCGCAATGTTATGGCTGCCGCGCATACCGATGTAGGCGTCAACCTTGCTCATTCGCAGTGCTTCGACTTCAGCCATGAGGTCAAACTGAGGCTTGGTCCCACCCATCCGAAGCGCTCGATCGACACGGGTGTTCTTCAGTGTGACCAGAGGGTCCGCTCCCGCCTTTCGAGCCTGACGAACCAGCTCGCAGGTCATTTCCGCCGGGATATCGATCGCTTCAATGAGGACCTTCTCGCCGGGTTTCAATTCCGTCGAATATCCGATCAGCGTTTCAGCAAGTCTTGTCATTCTGGGATCGAGCATGGTGGTTTCTCTTAATCTCTCTTCATGTGTGGGGTCGATTGCTACAGTCGATCGTGCGCCAAGTTCTCTATTATTGCAGCGAACGGTCAAGTGTAGCGACGAATCGACCATATGCACGAGTATAAGCGTGCTTCGGAACGCTACTGTAGATATAGAACTTGCTCCAGCATATAGAACTTGCTCCAAAAGTCGATAATTGGGTAGCCACTCAATGGCTTTGACTTACGCTTCTTCGTACAATCATTGAAGGTTGCAGGGAGCTTGGCTCTCCAACCCGGGAACGTGTAAAGAGGAAAGCAATGCCGGATAAACCGAAAACTCAGAAATCGAAAATCGAAACGGTCGAGCCTTTGGGCAAACGCGTTCTGATTCGCAAGGATGAGGACAAGAAGGTGACCAAAGGGGGTATCGAGCTACCGGATTCCATTGAGATTCCGACGATCACAGGTCGAATCGTAGCTGTATCCGCACAGATCGACCACGATGATGATTTTCCGATCCGACAATACGATCGCGTTCTGTTCAATCCCAAGCACGCGATTCCTGTCGAGTTTGAGCCGGGAAATCAGCTATTCGTCGTACCGATCGAGGACGTCGTCGCGGTTTTCAGAAAGATGTCATGAAACGGCGTCCTATCCCCGCAGAGAAAACCATTCGATCGCGACGGAGTCTTCGATGATTGACTTGCCCAATCCCTCCTTGATCGGCGTAGTGCATCTTCCTGCGCTGCCGGGAAGTCCTTGCCATCAATGGCCCATGGACGAAATCATCGAGCGGGCGCTTGGCGATGCAAGGAGCCTGAAAGACGCTGGCTTTAGTGCCGTCATAGTTGAGAATTTCGGCGATGCTCCATTTTTCCGGGAGAGCCTGGAGCCGGCAACGATCAGCGCGATGGCTTTAGTAGGCGACCAACTTCGCAGGGAAATCGGATTGCCGGTTGGCGTAAATGCCTTGCGAAACGATGCAAAATCAGCCTTGGGCATCGCGGCGACCATCGGAGCAAGTTTTGTCCGAGTGAATGTGCACACCGGCGTAATGGCTACCGATCAAGGCATCCTCGAAGGGCGGGCAGCCGAGACCTTGCGTTATCGAAAAGTATTGGGTCGCCGGATTGCGATCCTGGCTGACGTCCATGTAAAGCACGCCAAACCGTTAATCGAACAGGACATCGGGCTTGCCGCAAGAGAGGTCGCGTATCGAGGATTGGCGGACGCCCTCATCGTAACAGGTGACGCAACGGGGTCGCCCGTGGATATGGATGAATTGCGGCGTGTGCGAGAGGCCGTTCCCGACCGAAGGGTCTTTGTCGGCAGTGGTGCGACAGCCGAAACGGTAAGCGATCTTCTTTCGGCTGCGACCGGGGTTATTGTCGGTTCTTCACTCAAACAGCAAGGCGACCCGGCGAATCCGATAGACGCCGATTTGGCCCGCGATTTCATGGCTGCGGCACGCGGGAGCTAAGTGGAAAGTGGCAAAGCCTCGTCTCCATCTTATCGCCCCAGCGGGATCGTGTATTCCATTCTTTGAGAAAGCGGGCATTGCTGACGCGGAAGAACTCAAATCGATCGTACAAGGCGCCGTGGGGCAGGCTTTTGAAGTCACCGGCTGTAACGAACTAATCGAAGCTCGTGAGACAGATAGTCACGGCGGACGAGACGACGACGTTGCCCGCGCAGATGACGTTCAGGCGGCACTTGCCGATTCCGAAGTAGCTGCAATGGTCCTGGTTCGGGGCGGTGCGTGGTTCACACGCGTTCTCGACCACATCGATTTCTCTGTTCTCGAACAACGCAATACACGCATCGCAGTATTCGGGTTCAGCGAACTGACCACCCTTGTAAACATCGTTGGAACGTATCGAAACGGGATCGGCATTTATGATATGGGGCCAGCGTTCTTACCCTATGGCTTGCGCCGCCATGCCATTTTGAATCGATCCGAAGCCGAAACGAAATCAGTATCAGCCAAGACCTGGGCTGGCGCCAATCTGCTGCCCGAATTCAAATCGTTCTTCGAAGATGTAGTATCCATCGTAACCGGGAATGGAACTCGAAGACACATTCATGCCGATCTCTTGCAGGGCACACTGCCGAATTCCTTTGAGGCACAGTTCGTTGGCGGCAACCTGACGGTTCTATCCACCCTGATCGGCTCGAAATTCGACCAAGCCATACGACCCTGCGGGCATTGGCTTGTGCTGGAGGATTTCAACGACAAAATAGAGCGTATCGACCGATTTCTAGCCCATATTACTTTGGCGGGATATTGGCAGAATTGTGCGGGCGTCTTGCTGGGTGATTTACATCAAGACCTTACTGACCTTACCCCCCATATCCTCTCATTGCTCCAGTTCCACTTGCCGTCTGATAGAATTATGCCAATTTTGAAGGCGCCCCAAGTCGGCCATGTTTGGCCGATGTCGCCGTTGCCGCTGCACACGCCAGCGAAGGTCGCCAAGTCAATCGAAGGCCCATTCAATATTTCATGGGATAGCGGCTTGACCAGAACATGTGCCATCTAGAGCAAGCTCTATTCTACTGTAGCGTTCGAATGCACTCTTCACTCTAAAATAGAGAAATTCTCCGCTACACTTGACTGTTCGCTGCAATAGTGCCTTGGCACTTGTGACTCAGATTCACCGCATTCCGCGCGTGACCAACTTCAGAATGTAACAAGAATGTCTCGACATTGAGTTGAGAGGCATGTGTTGCGTGAAGATAAAAAAATTCGTAAGCGCCGCAGCAAACAGCAATATGAAGTGCAGCCTCAATCCTTGCTATAGGTCCCCGCGGGTATTCTCGGAGTTATCCAAGCAACGGTTGAATCGTTGCGTTGTAAAGTAGTTCTCAGCTTCTTAGCATGTCGCAACTTTGATGCCGGGCCCAACGAGGCGTTCTTTTTCTACAAACGAAAAACGAGCATAATCGCCCGAACGGACTCACTCCAGCAGGAACAATGCCTGTTTTTTGGCTTCGTGCTGCGATTGGCGGCGTTACGACAAAATCCGGCTCCATGGAGCGAAGCCGGGGGAGAAAAAAAGCCTTCCCAATGGTGTCAAAAACATGGCGCCCAGGCAGTGGCACAGAACATGCCCCGTTTTTTGGCAGATAGCCTTCTGATCGTGGTCGAAATCGTGTGTCATTGGCGCGCAGTCGGCTCCTGAACGCTTTTCTTGAACATGGGGAATCTGTCGGATTTTCTTTTGGCGGCGCGGTGCCCAATACACGACATAAAAAAAACATGCCGGGTATTGTCATCGCGGCAAAGGCTTGGTATGGTGCCGTTCGGCGAGGGGTCATCACATGATCCCTTTTTTCGTTTATTTCGCTCGTTCACTCGAACGGGCAGCGTTAGTTAAGTATCGAAAGGGAGTAAAAAAATGGCGGGACAACTAAGCTCGCGGTCTGACTTCACGGAGACATTCGCTATTCATGTAGCCCTCAAGGCTGCTCAGAAAGGGCGACTGTACGAGAAGAATAAAGCCGTCAAGAAGTCTGCGGAAGTTCTTTGTAAGGAACTCGAGAGCGAACGATCGATCTATGGTCGCCAGCTCAAAATGATCAACCTCATGGAAAAGGGAGCGACGATCGAAGGCCTCGGCCGTAAGCTTCGCTGCTCCAGGCGGACGGTTTTCAGATATCTCAACAATTTGGAAGACGCCGGCGTCGGAATTAAGCTCGTAAGCGGCAAGTACCAGATCGACAAGACGGTTGCCAGGCTGTTGCGTGCGTAAGCAATTGACGATTCCGTGACTCGGCAACATCCGTTTCGAGATGACACGTTAACGTGCCGACTCAACGTCATGGATCGCGGGGATGCTTATCTGTGGTCGCCCGAGTGGGCCGACCACGACTTGGTGATCGTTTTCGACGCGCCTTCGGGACGAGCGTGCATAGCAGTACGGCTATTTCGTCGCTCGTCTTATCGAGGCCTGGCATCGCAACGCAAACGATGTCCAGCCCGATGGGCAATCGTTCTCTCGATCGCCTAAAAGCTTCACGAATACGCCGTCGTGTGCGATTGCGCATGACGGCGTTTCCTGTGCGCTTACCAACACTAATCCCCAGTCGGCATTGTTCAACGGAATTGGGACACACATAAACGACCAGTTGGCCCTGCCTGGCGGAGTGTTTTTCGGTAAACACCTTGTCGAAATCCTTCCGTCGCCTGATATGGTGACAAGGCCTATGTCTTTGATCTTTCTTTTCAGCCATAGGCCTCTATACCTGCAACTACCTCGCACGCTCACACCTTGAACATGGTACGTCGTGCCCGGACAAAACGATAGTTTTCTTTGATGCAGCTATCGGACCAGCTGCGTCAAATCCATGCATCCCCTGGGACATGCCCGAACACCTACTGGCCACGCTTTGTATCAAGACGATTTGTTTTCGGAAGCTGCCAAACATCAACATTATCGAACACCAGCCATCATGAAGTCTTGTCCGTTGTTCGCCGAATTACCCTAGGAGTATGCGTCGAGGTTGACCCGCTAAGAGTCAGCCATCGGTAAGGCATGGATTGCGCGGCACGATGATCAATCTCTACAAGGCCATCTCGCGCCTTGAGGACGTGATATGCGATTGTCCATCAAACACTACGCCATACCGAGAGGCGGGCAGGTTGTCGCGGTCGTGGTTCAAGACTGCACCGCATTGCGTCTTCTTCGAACCGAGCTTGAGTTGCTTCGCCGTATCGGCGTTCAGGTGCAGAAGTATTGTGTGCGATCACAGTTCGAGATCACACCGTTCGTTTTCGACGACGTCGCAAAGGAAGAACTGCGGCAGATTCTGTTTGATGCGCAACACCCGCTCGTCAGCGAAGTGATCGCGCACATCGACCGCGATTTTTGGAAAACTCGCGAAGAAATATTGATGACCATCGTCCAGGAAGAGGCGGAGGACATCGCAACAGCAGCGTTGGAGTGTGGCGTTATGACAGAGCAAGGTGAACCGTCGGCCCAGGAAGAAGCAGTCAGCCTTGAAGAAAACAAGGTGGAAGAGTTGAAAACCATCGATAGCGAAACTCCGATTGAGGTCGCGCTCGAGCAGGCGGCTGAGGGGTTGGCCGAATTGACCGACGTAATCACTGACAATGCTTCGCCCGTCGAAACGACGATGGGCGAACCGTCGGAAGATTCGACCGACACTTGCGTCGATGAGGCGGCAGATACATCCGTGGGCGATCCCGCCGATGCGGACACCGGCGATATTTCGCAGGATTTTGAGTCGCCTGTTGAGTCGGCCGACATGGCTACAGAATCCGAAGCGAATGAACCTGTCCAATGCGATAACGAAGAAGCAGCTGAAGACAATGTGGATGATGCGATTGACGCATTGGAACAGCTTGGCGCGACCGATGATCAAAGCCATACAGCAGACATAACGGATGACGGAGACGCCATCGACAGTCAGCCCGCCTCGGATTCCGCAGACACAGAAGCTGTTTCAGATATCGAAGGCGATGACATAGGTGCTGACGATGACATCGTTTCGCCAACCACACAAAATGGAGAGGCGATAGCTGATTCGGCGGACATCGCGGATGACGTCGCAAACAGCGAACAAGAATCGGCTGTCGAAGAATCGCAAGCAAGCGACTTGTCTGCAGAAGCCGAACCGTCTGACAGCACAGAAGCGACTGACCCCGAAGGGGACACTCCTCCTGAGACCCAAGCCAGCGACGAGATGAACACGTCGGAATACACCCCCGAACGGGCAGAGCGAGCCGTTGAGGAAATCGAGCAGGGCATTCGCAAGCTGGCCAATCTCTTGAGCACGCAGGTAAATGACCAATGGTCGCGTGCAGGAGAGGCGTTTAGCGAAATCATGCAGCAACGAGACGACCTGGAAACTACATGCAGCAAGCTGCAAACGATAAGCACGGACCTGGAGCAGATCAAAGAAGACGCTTCCAAGGCCAGAGATGAAACGGTCACCGCACGAGATGAAGCGCGACAGTTTCGAGAAGATGCAAAGCGTGCGAAAGAACGTGCGGATAAGAGCGCCGAAGCAGCAGAGCGATCAGCCGATGAGGCGAGCGACGAAGCGAAAAACGCAAAGAATCTCACGACAACTTCTTGAGACTGTCAGTCTGTTAAGAAATGGAAACAGCCTGCCCAACAAATTTGCAATCTTACCGGGGCAAGAATGCGCATTCTCACATTGCGCCCCGACTTGCTTTTTCGCTCGTCGAAATGGTCATTGTCGTAGCGATTATTGGCATCATAGCCGCGATCGCGACATCGAGGATTTCCACAGTCGCAGGCAAGACAGAGGATATTTCGCTACGAGGCTCTCTCAACGGCGTGCGTGATGCAATCGATATTTATACATCCGAGCATGGCGGGCGAACTCCCGATTTGGACGACAAGGGAAATTCCGACGACAAGAACTTCGTCAAGCGCTTGATGGAGACGACAAACGCCACTGGGAAGCGTATTCTGGGTGGTCAATTCGGCCCTTACCTCCACGCGTTTCCTCCCAATCCATTCAATGGCAAGACCAAAGTCCGGGCAGACGGCAAAGCGCCCGGCGAGAACACGCATGGGTGGCACTACGACTCCGCAACGGGACGATTCTCTGCGGATGATTCACCCGCTCACGCCGCGTATTAGCCAAACGACAAATCAGCCGACTTCACGACGACTTGGGTTCTCGTATCATACGCGTATGGCTGTCTTCACCGATACCGCAATCGTACTCAATCGCATCGACTTTTCAGAGACCTCCCAGATTCTGGTCTTTATGTCGAAAGAGCATGGCAAAGTACGCGCGATTGGCAAGGGCACGAAGCGCAGTACGAAGAAACGGTTTGCGGTGGGCATTGATCTCCTTGAAGTGGGCTATCTGAGTTGGAGCTCAAAGCACGAGAGGAGTGAAACGCTGGCTACCCTGACAGAATGGAAGCAGATTCGCATGTTTGGGGGCTTGCGCGAAAAACTTTCACGGCTCTATAGCGCCCAGTACGTTGCCGAAATAACAGCGCGTATGACGGAAGACTGGGATCCGCATCCTGAACTCTACGACGCGCTTTTCGCATCACTCCTGGATATCGGCAATGCGGAAGAACCTGTGGACGCTGTGGTTCAATACCAATTGGCCCTGCTGAACGCCACAGGCTCACTGCCGCGATTCGACGCTTGCCAGCGATGCCAACGGTCCAATGACCTCAGCCATTTCTCGTCCTTCGAAGGTGGCATGATCTGTCGCCATTGCGAAGCAGGTCAAGTCGAGAAACGCGAGATCGGAGGCGAGACACTTCGCAGGCTTCAAGGGGCAACCAGTTCGACGGCAAGAATAGGGCCTTTCTCTGTATTGAACTACCACATTTCCCATCAGCTTGGACGTGAACCGATGTTAGCTCAGAAAGTCGTGCCATCATCTAAGCAAAGATTGGTTGAATAGAGCAAGCTCTAATCTACTGTAGCGTTCAGAAGCACGGTTTTCCTCAAACATAAGAGCAGTTCGCCGCTACACTTGACTGTTCGCTGCCATAAAAGCCCGTGTGTATGCTCGGGTGGCCTCCATCAACCAGTTAGTTTATGCCCAAACGACTATCGGCCTAAGCGAAAAACCCTATAGACACAGTCGTATCTTGCGCTCAGACGCTGTCAGTCATTAGCCGACAATCGAGCAGAGGGCAGGGTGAATTCACGACCAAGTTACCGGACCTTAGACGATCATGTTTACGAGCGAGTACATAGCCAACCCCGATCAATCCATCCAGTTCTGCCATTGCCCTACAATTATTCATACGAAGGGCGGCGACATGCTGGTCGCCTGGTATGGCTATCCGGAAACAGAAACGCGAGGCGGAATTTTGTTGCTCTCGCGCAAGAGAGCCGGTCGCGACCGGTTCGATCGCCCTAAGCGAATACTCTCGGAAATGTCCAATTCACTGGGCAATCCTCTTTTGTTCTGCGGAGAAGGCGAACGCATCCATTTGATATTTGTGTCATTAAGAGGTCACTATTGGGATAGCGCAGCTCTGTATGGTTGTTTTAGTGACAACATGGGAGAAACATGGTCCCAGCCCGAAGTCATCCGCGTCGATCAAGGAATGATGGTGCGATATCCGCCCATCGTCCGCAGCAATACCTATTCGTTGCTGCCCGCTTATGACGAAAAAAAGAATCAAACAGTTATGCTCACAGCCGGCCCGGATGCGCAAGGATGGTTTCCCGTTGAGCATTTTGATGATTTCGGGGCCATTCAAGGCTCGATTGTTCGCCAGGACGAGAAACGTCTTGTGATGATCCTCAGGCCCGTGGGGGATGAACGCGTCTGCCTTCGGTCGATTTCTGCTGATGATGGTCGAAGTTGGTCGAAGATCGTGCGGACAACATTGCCAAACCCGCTGTCGGGAGTCGCGGCTTTTCAGGTCGAGGACACGCTTTGCGCGGTATACAACCACACGACCGAACACCAGCGCTATCCGTTAAGTCTGGCCCATTCCTCAAACAGTGGGCTGTCGTGGTCGGATCCGAAACACATTGACGAAACCGAACATGAACTTTCCTATCCAGCTTTTGTGGTCGATACGAATGGTATTGCGCATGGCGTTTACACCTTCGGCAGAACGCGAATTCGTTATGTCTCGTTCGATTCGTCGTGGTGGAAAAACTAGGTGTGTCACGGACAACTTGACTGGTTAGGTAGTATTGGAGTCGCGTGCCACTGCTCTTGAGCAGTGCGAAT
>JAJDEA010000034.1 GCA_029260035.1 Phycisphaerae bacterium | reverse complement strand
GTTGCTATCGCCACCACCCGCATGCGATGACAGAAAATATTCATAATTGATGTCGGGTAAATCGACCTGTGCAGTTGGAGCAGGAACCTGACCACTCATGGCAAAGGCTGGATCTTCAAAAGGCGGGCCGTCTGAGGGATCAGAAGGTACGCAAGGCGGATCGAAACCATTGTTAGCTCCGCCCTCGCGATCACTAAACAGGCAGCGAGCGATATTGAAATAAGCGCCAAAGGAAAAATCTCCACTACTAAAGCCTAACGGCTCGAGCGGAGCACCGACGCCATTGTCAAACCCGAGGCCATCGAGCCCACAGGTGGGACATCCCACAGTGGTCAGACCGTTGATTTTCCATTGGCCTGAGCCGAACTCCAGACCTGGGAAACCGGTGTCCCACACGATATGGACTTCCAATTCAACGATCACTCCGCCAGCGGCCAGCGCAATCGTGTCATTGGGGCTGAGTGTCGTGCTGATTGGCCCGGGAGCGACATACCCTGGCCCACTGGCGTTTGAGGTGCCGCGAGGCGGCGCGACAACCATGCTATAGGTACCCCACGCGAATGCCTGAGTAGCCGACAAGATGACGACAGCGAAGACGACTTTCAATAGTGTATTCGTAATACTGCACACTTGTGGGCGGGGAGCGCGAGTCATGACTACGTCTCCTGAGTGGATCGCATGTTGATAAGGAAGAAAGCCATACCCTGAACCAATAATGAGATTGCTCAATCATACCAGCCGGCAAGCCCGAAAACAAGGAAATTCAACTCGGAAATGCGTTAAATGCATAATTCCGAATTGATTCATCCGCAACATATGATCCGCCTCCGCAACATACGGCGTGACAAGGACTTGCGCAAGTAAGGCACGCACATTCAATCATGCAGTCCACCAGTATTGTTTGCTCCTTTCTTTCAGTAAACCGACGATGCGTTCACACCGTGGCCTTTCTTGCATCGGATATTTCGTTCGGATAAGGTCGTGGGTTGAAACCTCATAAGAAAATACTGCTCGAGAGGAGAACTACATGCCTTGGACTCCGTGGGTTCGCGTTGAAAACGACGATACGACGAACGAAAGTGTGAAAAAGCTTTATGAGAGGGTTCGCAATTCCGTGACCGGTGAAATTTCTGATCTCACTCGAATCACGAGCTTGACTTCAGAAGTATCCGAATGTCTGGATCGATTGTGTACCGCGGTTTACACAAACAAGTCGGGCTTGACAGTGCGCGAAAAGGAAATCGCGGCGCTTGTGACGTCTTCCTTTATCGGTTGCGTCCACTGAACGGCCAGTCATACTGAAGCCCTCGGTCGAGTGGCCAGAAACCCGGAACTGGCAACGCAGGTTGCGGAAGATTACACCAAAGCGGACTTGAGTGATCGTGAGAGACATATCGCGAATATGGCTGTCAAAGTCACACGGTCGCCAGATGCGTGTAGTCCTGACGACATTAACAAACTCAGGAGTGAGGGATTCTCCGATCAGGAAATTGTCAGCCTGATCGAGCTGATCGCCTATCAAAACATGAGCACACGTATCATGGAATCACTCAGTACGATTGAGTAGGATCAAGTGGCGCGCATTCGCCATCTATTCGGCACTCATTGCGCCGTTCATCCTTCCATAATTGAGAAAACCACTTCGTATACGCGAATTTCGGGTTTCAGGAAACTCGAACTAAACCAAAACTCCGTAACGAGTCTTATTCTGCAGTGCGTTAATAGGGTACTCCGCGAACTATCCTGAAATCGAATCGTCATCAGAATCCAATCGGAAATAGCCTGGCTCGGGCGTCGGCCTTGCACATCCAATCATTTGCGGGACACTTGTCACTCGCGATAATGATGGCGACATTGTGCAAAGAAACATGGCGTGGGCCTCGATTGAGGCTGAGGTTCCTACGATCAAGAGACCCGGGTCTTGCAGTGAAGCTGAACCAACGGAGGTATGAAAAATGAACAAGCGAATCGTTTCTGCATTGGCTGTTGGCGTGGTATCGACGATGATTGGCTGTGATCTACTGACGAGCGTTCTTCTCCCATCGACGATTACCATCGAGTTGGTGAATGAGTCATCGGATTTCGGCGTCGAGGTTACCCTCTATCACGACAGCCAACAGGATGTGCCGGAGTTCCTGATCGAAGAAGCAGGCACGCAAGTTGATAGAACGGTCTCGCCGGGCGAAACGGCTACGATTACCCTCGATTGCGATGATGCGCAGGCTGTTGTCATTACGGATGCCGATCTGGAGGTTCTTGGCGGTGCAGGCCCGGAAGAGAACACGGATGTCCTCCGCGATAATTCTGATTTCAGTTGCGGAGACACGATCCGCTATACGTTTACGCATTCGGACTTGCTGTTCGACTTCCGTATTGGCACAAGCGTTGTGCCTTTTGTGCTGGTTGACATAGGCGGGTAATCATTTTTGAGGAACCGTGGATCAGCTACCTTTCCTGCTATAGCCAAGTGAAGAACTCCGCCGGAAGGAGGTTGAACGACGTGGTCGCAAATCGAAAGCGAATCCGACTCGCCCGATTCTCTTCAACACGCGATAATCGCCAATTCCTTGACGCGCTACTTGGCCGATTTGATACGCTCTCCCTTCGGCGTGCGTATCGTGCCATTTTTCGTATTGGGCACACTGGTAAGCGGGTCAAGAACGCCGTCGATTTCATCGCCGGGATTCACCTTGCCAAGTCTCGCCTGGCCTTTTTGGACGTAATCTTCGGAAAGCTCGAACCCCAGGAATTTTCGGCCTAGTTTTCTAGCGACTGCCAAAGTAGTTGCACTCCCGGAGAACGGATCCACGACGCAATCGCCTTCGTTCGATGAAACGCGGATGATTCGCTCGAGAATTCGCTCGGGCATTTGACACCCGTGGAATCCAAGCCTTTCCTTGAACGTGCCACAGACGCGGGGATAATACCAGGTGTCGCTGTCCGGCGAAAAACCCTCCGGCAAATCCTGAGGGCGAAGGGTCCAGCCTTCGTGGGTAAGACGTTTCGATTTCTCACTTTTCTTGTCCGGGTTTTTCGTTTTCGGCTGTGGTTCGTCTAATGCAGGAAAAAGCCAGGTATCGTCAGGCAGTCGGCCTTTGGGGTTCGCCCGCTTGTCGCCGTATACAAGCTGCCGGGCAGATGGCACGCGAATAGCCAAATCATTGAACGTAAAGCTCTTTGCATCTTTGACGAAATGGAACAGGTGCGTGTGCGATCGGCTGAACTTGTTCTTGCAGTTCACGCCGAACGTATAATACCAGATGACCCAGCTTCGGCAGGTGAAGCCTAACTCTCGCGTTGCGATAACCTTCAGCTCGGCGGCGTAGTCGTCGCCAATGGCAAGCCAAAAGGTGCCGGTTGGCTTGAGCGCGCGATGAGCAGCTTCCATCCACTGCTTCGACCAATCGAGGTATTGCTCGCACGATCGGTCATCGTCGTACTTGTCGTAGTCATAGCCTATGTTGAAAGGCGGATCGGCAAAGACGAGATCGATCGAACCCTCATCCAGCTTGGCCAATAGCTCGACACAGTCGCCTTGAATGATCTGGTCCAGTTGCATCGCCAATCGTGCCTCCTCCGTGAGTTTGTGTTCGTACTATAAAGAATGTGCGTCCGGGACGCAGCCAACGTACCATAAAGCCACTTTTTGCAAAGTTTTTGCAGGAACTTCTTGCATCTCCCTCGTCCGTGGACGATACTTCATGTAGCTCATCTACCATGCGTAGAAAGAGTAACGACGCCGTCCGCAAGGGCGGCGTCAGCTTTTTCCTGCCTGAGATCGCGTCCACTGCTCGTACTCCTTGCGAAACTTTCGTTTGCGGTGTGGCTGGGTAACCGTGTACGCCGTCCACGGCAGTAAGTACCCACGCCGATCCGCCAAGATGACGATATACTCCCGCTCTTCCAGCCAAACGCAGATGCGCCGTTCCTTGCCTCGCTTATTCTCCCAAACCAAGACACGGGAATCATCTGCATTCTCGATGACCGCTCTTACCCACGCAATCCGTTCACACCGATCAATATCGAGCGTACGGCTCGACTCGTCACGCCCCTCGGAGATCATGTGCCAGAAAGTCGCTTCGCGCCCTTCGGACAAGGGGTGCCTCTTGAGCGAAAGCTGCTGCCCCCGAAAACTCGGCTTGTTTTGAACAAAGTCCTCCGCGAACCGCTCGTACACCGCATCCAAGTATGCTGCCCTATCTCCACCGTACGTCTCAAGTTTGATGAGAGATGGGAGCCATTCTGGCCTATCGCTCATCCTTGAGACTCCGTTGCGTGCCATCGAAACAGATTGACCTTATCCTCCTTGAGCAAGGTTGTGCTTGTCAGGTTATATCCCGACCGTTGCTGCATAGCCTTGACGATCTGTTCCTTCCCGCTGTTGCCACTCAATCCTCGATTCGTGTACGCAATCGCGCCGATCATCAGGTCAGCAAGCTGGAGTAGCTCCGCTTCGTGTGAGCGTACTTGTTGCACGCGATGGATGATGCTTTGGCTGAAATCGTATTGGCTGTTGCAGAGAACTTCATGGAGCTTTGCGACCTTCGATGCGCCGCGTGTGTCCTTGATGTCGAGGTAGATGCGATGCTCGGCGTGTGGGTTCAGGATCACCTTGAGCATGTCGAAATACATCTTGTAGTACCACGAGTCGTGATCTTGGCCGGGGAACGCGGCGTGGTTGAGCTTGCTCTTGTCGGGAACGATCAGCGCGCGAAAATGAAGATCATCGTTCTCGAAGAAATAGCTTACCAACTCCGAATAGAAGTCGGCCTTGCCCGGCGATACCTTTGTCCATTTGACCTCGAAGTCTCTTGCCAGTCCGTGTTTCGACTTGATCCGGCGCACGCCTTCCGACAGGTCGTGGGTTTGCTCCAAGGGACACCACGCCGCCCCCAGAACCATCGCCTGCTGACCATCGTTTTCCAGATGGCAAGATTCATCGCAGTAGATGTTGAAGGCTTGTCGTAGCGGTGCCTCGCCAGCCATTACTTTTCCGCCTCCGTCGCTCTATTTCCATCCCGCAATTCTCGAACGCGCTTATCATTTTGACGTAGCGTCTTCCTTTTCCGCTCTCCGGTATCTTGGCCGAAGTAGTCGAAAGTCTCCACGAGTAGGTAGTCGATGACGCTTCGCAGATCGGAGCTACTCCCCCCGCTTGTGGTCGTCGCACGCCAGACAATGGCGTCGGATAAATCTTCCTTGGTGGATGCGACCCAGCGTTGCTTCTCGTACACACTAATGCCGAGGAATCGTGTGAACTGCGTATAGCTGTAGGGGACATAGCTGGTCGTTCCGGGGTGGAAGGTCGTGCCTGTCGCCCATTGCCCGGTGCTGGTATAGACGCGAGTCGTCGAGACTCCTCCGCCTTGGTACACAGGCGTAGCACCCGCCTTCGTGTTTCCTGCGTCAATGGCGAAGAATGCACTCAGAATATAGTCAGCCTCATCGACGCCTGCTACCTCAAAGCCGCGGCCACGAACCAGCCTCTCAATCTTCCTCTTGACTTCCGCCTCCAGCAAGACCTCGTGCGGCTCGGTTGCCGTGGCAACGGCGACCTTGATCGAAGGACTCGTGGGAGGGAACGGTAAGTCATGAGAAAGATAAGTCGTTACTCCGATGTTATACCGTGTTTGCGCTCGTGTTCGCGCACAGCCTCCGAAGGCCACTATCCCGACCAGACATGTCGCCAAGAGTAGCCTCTGCAATTTTTTGCTATTCACATTGAGGCTCCTATCAATTCAATGAACCAGTGCTTCAGAATAACGACCTTCTCCGCTACCCTGTTTCGATCTTGCCCTGCTGGCTTGACAAGAGCGCCTTTCGGGCGTCGGCTGATCGTACCACATGCGTATACCTACTACCAAATATACCGTCAGCCTGCCAATGCAAGATTGTCAAACGGAACATTTGACAACCTAACAAAAACCGAATATACTATCGTATTGCCTGTGTGCTGGAGAAAAGGCTTCCGACCCGTCTTCTAATTGCGATGAAACTTCGGCAGATTGACAATCCGCCTAACCCGTACAACAGCGAACACGCGGAGTATTTGGGTGAGCCGCCGATCGCCAGGCTGGAGGTATATGAAGAGACAACGGGGTCGATCCTTTCACGAAACGACAGCCCGGACCTACCCTACACTTGGTCGGTCAATCCATATCGTGGGTGTCAACATGCTTGCGCTTACTGTTATGCGAGGCGTACGCATGAATATCTTGGCTATGGCGCCGGCACGGATTTCGATACGAAGTTGGTCGCCAAGCCTGAGGCTCCGAAGCTGTTGTGGGCGGCTCTCAGCAAGAAGTCATGGAAAGGCGAAGGGCTACATTTTTCGGGCGTGACGGATTGTTATCAGCCGATCGAGGCGACATATCAGCTAACCAGGCAGTGTTTGGAAGTTTGTCTGGAATTCGCAAACCCCGCATTCGTCGTGACCAAAGGATTTCTGGTCGTTCGTGACGCGGACCTGCTCGCGGCGCTTGCAAAGAAAGCAGGTGCCAGCGTAGCAATTAGCATTCCCTTCGCAGATGAGGAGGCTTGCGGGTTGATCGAGCCACAAGCTCCCCCTCCCGCCCGTCGGTTCGAGGCTATCCGCAAGCTTCGCGATGCGGGCGTTCCGGCTGGGGTATTCGTTGCCCCGGTGATACCCGGGCTGACGGATCGCGACATACCGAACATCCTCGAGCAAGCTGCAGAGGCTGGGGCACAATGGGCAAGTTACACGGCGCTTCGCCTGCCCGGATCGGTAGCTGGCATATTCATCAAGCGACTGCATGAAGTTATGCCTTTGCGGGCGAGCCGAATTATCGACCGCGTGCGTGACATGCGCGACGGTAAACTGAACAACCCGGCTTTCGGACGCCGGATGCGCGGGGTTGGGCCTTATTGGGAGAGCATTCGAGGCTTGTTTGACATTTCGCGTAGGCGGTTTGGGTTAGGCCCTGGCGATGAACTTGAGTTTCGCAAGAAGCATGCGGAACTTCCAAGTCGCCAGACACCAGATTCGCAATTGACCTTGCCCTTTTCCTGATCCATAAGCATGATACAGCGTCAGCGTGGAATCGACCGACCAAAAACGACCGCAGGAGACGTAATAGGTGCCAGGCTTGAAATTTCCTGACAGGTTTTCGATGGTTGTTTCGTCATCAATTCGCCGGTTTCTTAGGCGTGTTATGGTCATTACGTCGAGCGGAAGACCAGGCGACAACAGAGCATACAAAAATGTTGCAATGTTGTGACGCAAACGTACGATGATGCGCTTGACATCCTTTTCAGAGCGGGGATATTTCCCTCGTTCGGCATTCTCGGCGTTGATATTGAAGTCGCTAGGCTGCCCTCGTTATCACCGGCAAAGAGGCTCCGCCAATACCGCTTTGACCAGGAAGGCTCGGCATGATTCAAGTTACGAATCTTACGAAACGATACAGTTCCGTTCTCGCAGTTGACAATATCTCATTCAATGTCGAGCGAGGTGGCGTCATCGGGTTCTTGGGACCCAATGGGGCGGGCAAGACCACCACAATTCGAATCCTGGCCTGCTATCACCCAGCGACTAACGGAACCGCCACCGTCGCAGGCTATGATGTTTTCAAAGATTCCATCGAAGTTCGCAAGCGGATCGGCTATCTGCCGGAATCCACGCCGTTGTATCCGGAAATGCGTGTACGAGAATACCTGCAGTTCCGAGGCAAGCTGCGGGGCATGGTTGGGAATGATCGCAAGAGTGCCATCGGTCGTGTTACGGATCGCTGCTGGCTTGGCGAGTTTATCAACCGGCCGATTGGCCAACTCTCGAAGGGCATGAAGCAGCGCGTCGGGCTTGCAGACGCCATGTTAAATGATCCCGAAGTCTTGATTCTTGATGAGCCAACCATAGGCCTGGATCCGACCCAGATTCGCGAGACTCGTAAACTGATTAGAGAACTGGGCGAACGGCATACCGTGCTGCTCAGTTCGCATATTCTGCACGAGGTGGAAGCGGTTTGCTCACATGCAATAATCATTGCCAAAGGCAAGATCGTCGCGAATGGCTCCCCGCAGGAGCTGCGAGACAAGTTTTCGTCGGAGGCGAAGGTGATAGCCGAGATCAAAGGCCCGGAAAACGAAGTGGAAAAGAGCATTCGCGGGCTAACAGGCGTTGAAGACGTCGATGTTGCTTCCACCAACGGGTGGGTTCGTCTGGCAGTCAAAGCCAAGCAAAACTGCGACGTCCGTGAGGGCATCTTCAAGTTTACGACTGCCAACGGTTGGTCACTTCGAGAAATCCGGCGCGATGGTGCGACTTTGGAGGATTTCTTTGTGCAAGTGACGGCTCAACAGCAGCAAACGCGCTCACGGTAAGGTGTTGCGACTATTGGCGCAATGACCAACGTGCATGATGCCCGGCTCGCGGAATTAAGTATCCATGGAAGTGATAAAGGTGCACATGCGGAGTTTGTAATGCGGAACATTCTTACTATGGCCCAGCGCGAGATTGGCGCCTATTTCCTGTCGCCCATCGCCTACGCGGTGCTAGCGGTCTTCCTGTTTTCGTCGGGTCTTGCATTCGGCCTTGGGACGTTTAGCGCTGGCAGCGAGGCGTCTATGCGTCAGGTGTTTGAATTTTGGATCGTGCTCATACTCTTATTTGTACTGCCCATGCTGACGATGAGACTGATCAGCGACGAGCTAAGAAGCGGAACCATTGAAACATTGATGACCGCACCGGTAACTGAAATCGAAGTTGTATTGGGCAAGTTCCTGGGCGGGATGATGTTTTTTGCAATCCTGCTTGCTGGCACGCTGCTATATCCGATCATCCTGTCGATGTACGGCGATATTGATCTGATGTTTTTGACGTGTCATTACCTGGGCTTGTTTCTTCTTGGCTCTTTGTATGTCGCGGTCGGGTTATTCTTCAGTACGTTGACAAAACACCAGGTTGTAGCGGTACTCGCAAGTTCCGCCCTGCTTGCACTCATGACTTTTGCCTCTCATGCGATGGCGAATCGCATGGAGGGTTGGCTAAAGGTCCTGCTTCAGCAGCTTTCCGTTCGCACCCACTTTCATGATTTTGTACGCGGGATGGTGGACCTGAACCACCTGGTATTCTTCGTAACGATGACGGCGTTATTCCTTTTTCTTTCGGTGAAACTACTGGAGATGCGACGATGGCAGTAGGCGAATACGATAAGCCGACAACCTCCACAGGCCGAAAATGGATGGTCGGAACCAACGTTCTGGTCATGATCGCGTTGGTAGTTGGAATTGTGGTCGTCTGCCAGCTGCTCGCTTTTCGAGCGGGCAAGCGGTGGGACATGACATCGGCTGGCGTAAACAGTCTGAGTCATGGCACAGAAAATCTTCTAGCTACGCTCGACACGAACATTCGATTGACGTCGCTCTATTTTGAATCCGATCTGGATGAAGAAGATCAGCAGCGATATAGATCGGTTGCGCACGACTTATTAGACCTTTACGAAGCGACCAATCGCGGCAAAATTGCCAGGGACTGGATCAACCCAATCAAAGACCAGGCGGGAATGAGAAAGCTGCGCGCAAGGCTGCTCGCTTTGCCCGCGTTCAAGGAGCAGGTGGACGCTCATCAGGCGCGCATCGACAAATACCTCACACAGGTTGATGGCGAAATTCGCACCCTTATCCAGGCTGAGTCTGACAAAATCGCTTCCTTCGGCGGTGCGATGGGTGATACGTCGTCCAACCGATCGATCGCAGCCATTGAGAATCTGTTTCTTCAATTGGGTGGAGCTTTAGACCGTACTCGCGAACAAATCGAAGCAATGACACCCAAAGCAAACCCGCAGTATGCTGCGGCGATCAACGAACTTCGCACGCTTTACGGCGAGGTTGGGAAATGGCTGAAGGACCTGGGGAGGTTCGGCCCGGAACAGGCAGCGAACGATACCACGCTTCCGCCCAACCAGGCGGACTACCTGCGAACCATCGGCAATCGATGCGCCTCGGTTGTTGCATCTATCGAAGCGGAAACGACTATGCTGGAAGAGTTGGATTTACTAAAGGTTGAAGACATCCTCAGACAACTCGGCCCCACGAACAATGCGATTTTGGTTGAGACCGATTCCGACGCGAAAGTTGTGGACTTCGCGTCCGTTTGGCCTCCAATCAACGATGGAATGGGTGGGCGAGCACGCTTCGAGCAACGGGCGTTCAAGGGCGAAGAAAGGCTAACGTCTGCGATTTTGCGCGTAACGCACAAGGAGCAGACGGCGGTGGTTTTTGTTCGATTTGGTGGGGCGCCAGCCTTCCAGGGTAGACCCCTTCCAGGCCAGCCTCCCGCACCGTATACGACAATGAAGAGACAGTTGGAAGACGCCAACTTCATCGTGGAAGAGTGGGACCTCAAATCAACTAAGACACCGCCGGCAATCAACCCCGCGCCGACGCAGACGCTTTTCGTTGTGCTAAAACCCTTCCCGCCGCAAAGAAGCGCGATGGGGCAACCTTCTCAGGAACCACCTTTTTCGGATATCGAAAAACAAGCTGTTGTCAACGCGATTGGTGACTCCGGCGGGGCACTATTCGTAGCAGGATGGGCGCCAGGCCCGTTTGGTCCGATCGCAACGCCTTATGAATATGGCGACTATCTAAAGGATGAATGGGGCATTGAGGTCGACCATGGTGTGATGCTGGTCAAAGCAATTGGTTTTGCACCTGGCAAGTATGGAATCGATGCGCGTTCGTTCTTCAACACGACCGATGTTGACCTTTCCGATCATCCAATTGTCAAGACGGCGTCGGGAAGCCTTATCTCCCTCCCCTGGTGTGCACCGTTGCGACTTACAGACTCGGCACCGGAGGGCGTTACGCGGGAAACGCTCGTCACGCGACCCGCTGCTGATGGCGTTTGGGGCGTGAAAAGCATTCAGAAATACCAGCAGCAACTCGACAATCGCGACTACCTTGTCAAAGAAGAGGACGACCTTGAAGGACCTTTTGACTTGGCCGTCGCAGCAACAAAGGGAGATGCAAAAGTCGTCGTGGTCAGCTCGCGAGATTTCGCAACGGATTCGATCGCGTTCGCACGCAGAATGGAAATGGGGGCAAAAGGGATAACAGTTCGATCGGTCAACCCCGACAATGTCTCGCTGCTCATTAACTCGTTGCATTGGCTTAATGATAATTCTGAGTTCATGAATATCGGCAAGCCGATTGATTCCGCCGTGCTAAATATCGAAAACGCGACGACGGAGAAGGCAGTCCAGGTTGTTACGATTTTCGTTTGGCCCGCACTTGCATTGTGCATGGGTGGGGTCGCCTGGTTTGTTCGACGCAGGTAACAAGGTAAAGATGAATACAAAAACGACACTATACTTAGCGGTAGCCTTTGCAGGCTTGGGGGTCATCTTTCTATGGTCGCCGCCCGCCAATCCGCCCACGGATACACCCACCTCCACAGCCGCCCCCACTTCTTCCAAAGCTGCGACAGATTTGGTGGACGCGGAGCAGGACGACATCGTCAAAGTCGTTTGCACGTTGATGGGTAAAGACGGATGGGTTTTCGAGAAGCGGGACGGGGACACTGGGACTAAGATTTGGTACATGACTTCACCTACAGAAATGAAGGCGATGGGGTGGGAAGTAGGCCGAATCATTCGTTCGCTTACCGGACTTCAATCGGAAATCACGCATCATCCGGGCGAACCTGACGCGGTCTCAGCTTCCGAAGCAGGTCTTGAACCGCCAAGAGCTGTCGTCACCTTGACCTCATCCGCCGGCGAAAGTGAAATCGTCGAAATCGGCAAGCCTGCGTCAGCTACGACGCATTACGTTCGGATTCCGGGGGAGAGTGACATTCTGGAGACAACAAAGTCGCTGAATGGTTTATTCAAGGCTCGGCTGCTTGACTATCGCGAGCAGCAGCTTTGGGTGTTTTCTCCTACAAACGCGACGCGCATCGAGTTTGTCGATCGGACGAATGCCGACAAAGAGATCAATTACGTTTTCGATCGGGACGGCGCTGGCTGGATAATGAAAGAACCCGCCGTAGCGAAGGCAACCGATCTTGTCCAAAAAGCGGTTGATGCAATGGGCCGGATGCGTGTTACCAAATGGGAAGATGATCGACCGGAGCGATTGGCTGCGTATGGACTCAAGACATCGAGCGTCTCGGCCCGCGTGACCGTGGAAGAGGAAGTGACGTCACCCTCAGATGACGACACGGAAGATGCAACCGGCGAAGAAGGCGAACTCGAAGCTCCAAAAGCGGAAACCAAAACCACCGTTTACGAAATCCATTTGTCTGACCTGTCGCCGATCGGCGAAGAAACAAAAGTCTACATGCGGGCAGCTGACGAACCGGCCGTTGGTGTCATTATGAAGCTCGTTGCAGACAAGTTTCGCCCGGTCATGTCTAAATGGCGAGACATGTCCATTGCATCACCGGGTGTCGAAAATGCAACAAAGATCGAAATCTCCAGCGAGCAAGGCCAAACAGCTTTCGAAAAAAAAGATGGCTCGTGGAAATTCCTAAATAGCGGAGATCGCGCGGAAGATTCGGCGATTCGATCGTTATTGAACGCGATCGGCAGCATGAAGGCTGTTGTGTTTGTTGACGACGCCGAGGCTCACCTGAGCGACTTCGGCCTGGACAAGCCTCAAGTTGACATTCGCTTGACTGTTCCAGGTCAAGCCGAAGTAGAACGCATCAGCGTAGGCAGCTTTACGGATCCAAACACGAAAAGGCTTGTGTATGTGCGTCGCAACGAAGGTGTTTCAGTTGCCAAAGTTCGAACGGCAGATGTTGAAGCTCTTACGAAATCGTTTAGCGAATACCGCGATCGTGGCATCTTTGATGTCGCCGCCAGCCGATTCGAGAGTTTGACTCTTTCTGTATTGAGCCGATTTACGGAAGACCGCACGCAAACTGCTTTCGCCAATCACAACGGCGATTGGTCCATGACAAGCCCGGTTCAAGCCGACGTTCGCAAGGACCGAATCGATGCACTCGTCGACGCATTGGGCGGGTTGCGGGCTACTTCAATCGTCGCAGATAAAGGGGAACCGTCGGCATTCGGCTTGCATGATCCGGCAGTTAGAATCTCATTCACCTACAAGCCTCCCGTCGAATACCGATTGGAGGAAAGGACCTCGAATGATGAATCTGCAGATAACAGCGATGGCACCGACGACGAGAATAGCAAAGCTTCGAGTGACGCCTCACAGAACAACAAGCAACTGGTCCCCGTTGAATTCCAGCCACCATCGGAGACTCTCGAACTGCTGGTCACCGAACACGATGGCAATACCTTCGCGATGAAGCCGGGTTCGCCCACAGTTTACGGCGTCAGCCCTTCGCTGTTCGGCCAGTTGATCGCCGAATACCGTACAGGTGAGGTTTGGAAGTTCGACGCAGCCAACGTCAAACGATTCGCAATCAAAACAGACTCGGTAACTCACGACTTCAGTCGTTCAGGCGAGGGTTGGAAATACGAGGCGGAGCCTGATCTTCCCCTCGACGCCAAGAAGGTGGACAATCTGTTGCTTCAAATCGGAGACTTGAAGACCGACAGGTATATGACAGCCAGCCCATCTGACTTAACAACCAAGGGGCTGGCCGATCCTTTCAGAAGTGTCGTGCTGGTTTTCGAGGACGGCTCAGAACGAATGCTTCGCGTGTCCAATAGATCCTTTCAAAAGGACGCTTCGTTGGGTTCGTATGCCACGGTGGACGCGAACCAAAGCCTTTTCCTGCTAACAGCAGATACCATTCAGCGATTAGCCGTTTCGCTCGATGATCTTGAATCAAAGTAGACCGCGGTCAAGAAGACATCGCGGACCAGCGCCATATCCAGTCCGATTCCCCATAGCAACGCCGTGCTCCAAACGAGTTTCCACGCAGACTGCCAGATTGCAGTTGAAATGCAATAAATACCATTAAAATTCATTTTACGCGCGTGATACTGCGAAAACTGGAACGTGCCGCCTAAGAACTTGATCTAGACTGGAATTTGGCGAGCGAATTGATTAGAATACGCTAAGGAAAGCTCCCTCGCACATCATGGGGAGCGAGAATTGTTACTTGAAGATTGGTTTCCATTCGGGTGCCGGTCAGTGGACCGGTGCTTCGGAGAGTACGACCCAGGCATGGCTGTTGGTCTTCCGAATGGAAAACGGGGCAAGTCTACAGATGTCGCGCAGCCAAATGATAGACGCGTAGTTGGCAGCTTCTCGCGACTCTATATAAGGCCAATCGGTAGGCTTTGCTTGAGATTTGAGTTCACGGAATCGATCAGGGTTGAGTGGATGGATAAACTTGACCCGTGCGACCGTTGCTTTCCCGAGAATCGGACCGCTCGTCTGTTTGAGCCAAAGCACGTCCTGTCTGGCGACGCGGCGAAATGGCGAGCGATTGGTCCGTGACAATCGGAATTCGATCTCTTTCGTACCTTGGAGAATGCGATTCAGATGCGATGCCTTGAAAACAACAAGGTGGTGGATGATGGCAAGTTTCGTTCTAGTCATAATTGCATTGCCTGGCTCGTTTGTTGCGATCTTCCTGGAATTTAATTTCTCGATTTCTCGTTGTAGCCGTTGGTCGGCACTTCGCTAAGCCGGACATAGGAGAAGAGGTTATGGCAGTTCGACATCATATCAAAGTTCTGGTCATTGACGACGACCCATCCATCTGCAAAACGGTCGGACTTCTTCTCGAAGACCATGGTTATTCGCCGCGCACTTTTACGAACCCGGATGAAGCGATGAAGATTGCAGAGGAGGAGTCGTTTCAGATTGCGCTGATCGATCTTCGAATGCCAGCTATGGATGGCGTCGAGGTTGTAGAGAATCTGAAGCGGATTGACGACCGTATGAGTTGCATTGTCATGACCGCCTATCCCGATCTCGACAGCGCGACGGAGACCATGCGGCGCGGAACATGCGACTACATCGCCAAGCCATTCAAGCAGGAAGAGCTCGTAGCCTCCATTGACCGCGCCTGCCAACGAATGGGCATTATCTACACCGATGAAAGCGAATTGAATCGACTCATCGGCCAGCGCATTCGTACTCATAGGCTTAGCCAAAACCTAACCCTCCGCCAACTCTCCGATCGAACAGACCTGACGACATCTCAGCTTTCTCAAGTGGAGCTTGGCAAGAACGCGGCATCGATCTGGGCTTTGGCACGAATCAGTAATTCACTTGGCCTGCAAGTAGCCGAACTGCTTACCGGGCTGTAACGGCTGCCCCTGTCTTCGACACTTGCGCCAAAGGGAATCCCATTAATAAACCGCGCACAGTCACTGCTTACCACTTTCGCCAAACGCTTATTAGATTAACAAAACTTCGTTTGACGATGCCGTATATAAGGCACTTCACGAACAAGGCCGTCATAGCCATTTTGGCAATTGCTGTCAGCCTGTTTGAAATGGGCTGCGGTGCGCCGCTTCCGATCTCCAGGCCGGAAGTTCGCTACATTGCGTTCGGTGACTCAACCACGGATGGGTCTGCGGACAAGAATTACCACGAACTTCTTCCGAGTCTATTGGGCATCTCAGCTTCGGCGATTGCCAATGAAGGCAAGAGTGGCGAGGAGACCGGAGACGGGCTTGATAGGCTTTGCGACATATTTTCGACAGAAAAATACCCCAATGCGACAACCCTGCTGTATTGGGAGGGCGGCAACGATCTTACGCAATTCATCCAAGCCAATGACCCGTTTCTGTTGACGTCTCCGGATGAACCAGACTTTCCCTACGAAGAGGCCTTTTCAGAGGCGCTGAATCAAACACAGGCGATCATCGAGGCTGCGATAGCTGATGCGCGCAACGCGGGTCTTGACGTTTTTGTCGCAACCTATTTCCCACTTGCGCCCGGAATCAGCATGTGTGACGCGCTGCCGCTCAAGTTTTCCCTGCCCGAACAGACCGAAAACGGCAACGTATACGTCGATTTCTTCAATGAACGATTGCATTCGGCAGCTCAGAACGCTGGCGCAACCATTGTGCCCATTGCGCGACACGGGGCCATGCTCACCGCTGACCCCGATCATTACGAAGATTGCAACCATCTAAGTGAAACCGGCAATGCAATCGTTGCGGAACTGTTCGCGGACACGATACGAGCCACAAACGATTCGTGGTAAGGGAATTCACGCTACCGAAAACTTAAAGAATCGTCGTTTAGAACTCGCAATCAAGGCCCTTGTTGAGAAAAGGTCTAATCGCCCCACCACACAGGTTGAGATGTAGTCACCCCATTCCATAGAACCACTCAACTCTATAATATGGGATTTTGAAGGAGTATCGCACAGTCGAAACTCCTTTCAAGTTCTTGACCGAGACCGTTCCGAATTTTCTTGGAACACTATAACAGGAGGAAGCGATGAGTGTCCTATTCGCTATGGTTTGTCTGACGACCACCCAGGTATCCGCCGGACTGATACAGACCTCGCAGGCGACCAACTCCGCTAATCGCACACAAAAACGCGCGACGCGCCTCGCTCCGGCAATTGCAGCCGCTGACAAGATCATCGCGAAATCGAAGCTCGAACGATTGTACTTCCCCAAGCCGGAACTGGCGCCAACCGGCCAGGATCTACTCGATCTTAAGAAGAACAAACTTGAAGAGGTGGAGGAATGCAGGCAATCAATATCAGCATCCAAAGTATTAGACGGACAGTTCTGGGCGGTTGCGAACATCGACGTATTATCCGTTCGAGGCGATATCGTCACCCTCAAGTTTTCAGTGCAAGTTCGAGAGACTTCACCGCGAGTAACGCAAAGCAAAAAAGGTGCCAACGATTCTCTTCAGACCGATGCTGAACGCGCGGTTGTCAAGCTGGCACAGGATCGCTGGGAAAAGGTCTCACTCGATTGCAGGATTCCGGAGGCACTGGCAGGCAAGCTGGACATGAATACATTGGCCCCTGCGCTTGGTGCGCGAATCTATTTTACGATTGACGACTACGATATTGACTGGGAGAACAGCCGGGCTGACATGCCGCCGGTCATAGACAATCTGCGAATCACGCTGATTGCCCTCACCGTTGAAAAAAAATTCAGAGGATCATCGCTAAAAGAGTAGCAGTCCTTCAGTGTCCGCTATTTCCACTCTCAAGAAAACATCTGGGCTGCCAGGACTCGAACCTGGAACCTTCTGATCCAGAGTCAGACGTGCTACCAATTGCACCACAGCCCAATCGCTAAGCGATTGAAGCAAAATGCGCCCAAGTTGTCAACCAGCCAGGGCAACTTGAGCAAGGTCGTGGGCGGACGATGAGGTGACCATGAAGCTCGTGATGAGATTAGCAAGCCGAAGGACGAGAAGCGTCACACCGGATCGGCCGTGCCATGTGCTGGCGAGGCCTTTCAGTTTGCGAACGCCTGTGACGATTTGCACGATGTAAAGGACCACCACGAGGATGCTAACCGCAATGTGGAATTTCATGATCCCGGAAATAGGCCCAACGGCCTGCTCGATGGCGTGGCGATCCAACTCGATATAGAGAACCATGCCCATGTCGATAGCGAAGGCGATCAGCATGAATGGTATGTGAGTGCGCCGCTTCTTTCGCTTGGTAAAGCCGATGAGAAGCAAAACGCAAACGAAAATGCTGATGATCTTAAGTGGTGATATCATTGGCGCGCCTCCCTGCGCGAAGTACCTTCGTCATCTAACAGCCAGCACAATCTAGTGCAACGATGATTCACGGATCTTCACGAGAAGAGCCGAGGATATCGACGTCACGCTTACCCTGCCGGCGAACCTTCTATCTGCATTATTTCGGACGAAATGTAAGCACGACTATACTTCCCGCGAAAAAGCGACAAGAGCGAGGGTAACTGTCAATGTCCCTTTCGCACTATTGAGGCGCGCCAGGGCTTTGGAGACTTGCTTGCGTTTCTTGCACATCAGAAGAAAAGGGGCGAAGCAGGATTTAGTATCCCACCTCGCCCCAAGATTGGTCTTCGTGCTAATTGTCGCCCTACTTCGGAAAGCAGTTTCCGCAAAGGGCGCTGTTTGCTTCCCTAAATCTTAAACTGTGTTACCAACTCGCGAAGCTGCGAAGCCTGACCGGAAAGCTCTTCCGCGGAGCCTGACATTTCCTCTGCGGCAGAAGCATTATTCTCAGTGATCGACGCAACATTCTGGATTCCGGCAGACACCTCAGTAGCCGTTTGCGCCTGCTCCCCGGTCGCCTCGGCAATCTGAGCAATACCCTTCGCCGTGTCCTCAACGCCCGCAATGATCGTTTGTAGCGCGGCGCCGGTCTGTTCACTCAATTCCGCACCTTCCTTGACGCGCTGCGTTGATTCTTTGATCAGACCGTTGATCTCCTTGGCTGCCTCACTCGACCGCTCTGCCAACTTGCGAACTTCGTCGGCGACGACAGCAAAGCCCAGACCGTGTTCGCCAGCCCTAGCGGCTTCGATAGCCGCGTTGAGTGCCAGCAGGTTTGTTTGAGCCGCGATTTCACTAATGACGCCGATGATCTCGGCGATCTGCTCCGCGGATTTATCGATCAACTTCATCGCTTCGATGTTCTTGGATACTGCAGCACCGCCTTCTTCTGCACGAGCGCTGGTATCAGCGGCAGTCTTGTTCGCGCCGGCCGCATTTTCTGCAACGCCCTCGATCATCTGGTTAAGTGATTGTACCGAGGCGGACATCTCTTCAACATTGGCTGACTGCGTTTGGGCACCATCGGAAAGCGAAGTTGAACCCTCAGCGACAACGCGGGCACCTTCGGTGAACTGTTCAGCAGCTTCAACGATCTGCCCCATGACGGACTTAAGGCCGTCGACCATCTGCTCGAGTCCTTGGCCCAGTTGGCCAATGGCGTCATCTCCTTTGACTGTTACGGCGGTCGTCAGATCACCGCCTGCAGCAGCCTGAACGTTGACCAGCAGCATATCAACCTTCTCCTGCAGGTCGCGAGCGGCTTCCTCTGCCTCTTTTTGCGTCACCCGCTGCTGCTCTTCCATCGCAAGTTTCTCTGTAACATTTTCCCATGTAAGCATGGGGCCAATGTAATCGCCATCCTTGTCGAAGATGCCGCTGACGAGCAGGTCGAGTTTCTGATCTTCCAGCTCAATGACCGCATGATGGGGGAAGCTCGATGGATTCGCCAGAATGCCCCGCTGATGCGCCGGATTCTGGTGGAACACGTCAACATTGCTTCCCACGATTCGATCGATCGGCACAGCCAGGACACTCGCGAGCGGCTGCAGTGATTTCTTTGTCGCGGGATTTACATAAGTGATGTTGAGGTCCTTGTCCGCGAGTATGATATTGATGGGCGCATTTTCGATCATGGCGTCCATCTTGGCCGACTCAAATTCTGCCTTTCGCTTCTCCGTCACCAACTCCCATGTGAGCATCGGGCCGATGAAGTCGCCTTCGCTGTCATTGATGCCGGTCACCATCAGAGACAGTTTTTCCGGCCCCACTTCGATGTCCGCGGAGTGCGGCAGATTCGCGGGATTCCCGAGAATGCTGCGTTGATGCGCCGGGTTCTTGTGGAAAATGTCGACGTTCTTGCCCACAATATCGGTCGCAGGGCAAGGCAAATACTGTTCGACCTTCTTGAGTGTTGCAAGACTGATCGGGTTCATGTAGGTGATATTAAAATCAGCGTCCGCCATGATGACCGGCGTTGGAGACGCTTCGACCATTTCCATGAGCCTTTGTTGTTCCGCCTCTGCCTGACGTTTTTGCGTCACAACTTCCCAAGTGAGCATAGGCCCAATGAAGGTACCATCGTCATTCGTGATAGGGCTGACGAGCAGGCTGAGTTTCTCCGGTCCAAGTTCGATGTCCGCTTCGTGCGGCAGATTCGCGGGGTTGTTGAGAATGCCACGCTGATGCGACGGATTCTTGTGGAAGAAGTCAACGTTCTTGCCTACGACCTGATCTGCCGGGCATGGAAGGTATTGCTCAACGGACTTGAGCGTTTTCTCGCTGATTGGGTTCATGTAGGTGATGTTGAAGTCTGAGTCCGCCAAGATGCATGCCGTCGGCGATGAGTCGACCATTTGGCGAAGTCGCTGGGCGTCTGCCGCTTGCTTGCGCGCTTCGCCCACTTCTTCCCAGTTGACGACATGCCCAAGGACATTGCCATCCGGGTCGATCACGACGTTAATGTTGGTCTCCAGGACCACACCCTCAAAGGAGAGGTCCGCCTGTCGTGGGAAATTGCTCGCATTCGAGAGAATCTTTTCGATGCGGTTTGGATCGCTGTGGAATTTATGGATTGACATGCCGCCAACCTCTGCAACATCAACACCAAACGCCTTCTGAATCTGTTCGCCCACTGTTTGCAGCGTGGCGATGGCCCTTTTGTTAGCAAACGTTAGATTTCGCTCGGCGTCAGCGAAGAAAACGTTGGTGCTAAGGTTATCCAGAGTAGCGTAAAGTGATGTCAAGTCTTCTGCTACATTCATGACTTTCGTTTCCTTTGTTGATTGAGTTTGCGATTTGCTTGTTGCCATAGCGATCCAAATTCCATTATTAGAAAAACGCGTGTTCCTAGATTCCTATTTCGTTTTGGCCTCGCAATTCAGGCTACGGGGCGACTGTTTTCATTCCATTACTGCCATTGTTTTTCGAAATGGCCATTTCATCTTCGCGGGTCATGATCTTGTTTATGTCCAAGAGAATCATGATGCACTCTTCCAACTTCAATAACCCCTTGATGTACGCGCTATCCATACCCGTAACGCCTTTCGGAGGCGTCTCTACCTGGTCGGGCTGGATACGAAGAACTTCGTTCACCGAGTCCACTACGATTCCGTAAGTGCTTCCACTCGTGTTCAAAACAATAATGCGCGTGTGCTCTGTCGTCATACCGGCTTCGAGATGAAATCGCTTGCGCAAATCCAGAATGGGAATGACTCGCCCGCGAAGGTTTATTAGCCCGCAAACGTAATCCGGGACTTCCGGGATTTCCGTGATATCACCCATGAGAATGATTTCCTGGACATGCATGATGTCCAGCCCGTATTCCTCATTGGCCAGGCGAAAGCTGACAACCTGGGAGATCCCGTCCGTCGTCTTTTCAGACTGGGCAGTCTCCAACGAACTACCGACTTCATTGTCAGATATGGCTGGTGCGGTGCTCATCGTCTAAATCCCTAAACGCACAACGAAACGCGTGACAACTGCCGATCTCTCCAATCCTACACAGAAGTGCAGGGAATCAATCGGATGATTGCGTGAAGGTCTTGACAACGCTCAATGCTGAAAAAGGTGAATGTCAAGGCTGGGGCGCGGGGTTTCCCGATGCGCCTTGCATCGTGACAGAAGGCTGCGCGTGACAACTGAGCGAGCCATCAGTAATAACGTGCGTTCGCAATCAAAATCCCAACATCCCACGACCGATATACGGTTAGTCAATACATCACCGCATCGGGTCGCACAGCGTACGCCCATTCTTGTGCGGCCCGAAAAATGAAATGAGGACTAACATGCGCAAATCGGTTATCGGAAGGTCTGTTGGTTACGCGTCCATCGCGAAGCATATGCGCACCGCAAAACGCGCGAGCAACGAGCAGGTTCGAGATAACGCGCGACATCATCTCGCCGAGCGTATGGGCAAGTTAAGGGGCTTGCCTCAAAAGATTGGCCAAATTCTCAGCATGTCAGACGACGATGAGGTCGCAGATGCGTTTTCGGACCTTCGTGACAACGTCGAGCCATTGCCATTTTCGAATATTGAGCCTGTTCTTGAAAAAACCTGGGGCGGGCCGACCTCGAGCGTTCTTTCCAACATAGAACCTGAAGCTCATGCCGCGTCGTTGGGGCAGGTGTATCGAGCCAAGCTTCATGACGGAACAGACGTAGCGGTGAAGGTCGCCTATCCCGGCATCCGCGACGCTGTCATGACAGATCTGAAAATGCTCGGATGGCTGTCTGCTCCAGTAGGCGATCTGCGCCGAGGGTTTTCCCTCGCCGACTACCGGTCGGAAATCGTCCGCGACCTGGAGGAGGAACTCGACTACCAGGCTGAACTACGTCATCAAGGGCAATTCGCACGTCTTGCAGGCTCGTTGGATGGGTTGATTGTACCCGAGCCAATCGAGCGGTTCTGTGGAGAAGAAGTTCTCGTATCCAACTGGGAGATTGGCGAGCCGGTCGAGGATGTTGCGAATTGGTCGCAGGCGGATCGAGGCGAACTGAGCAAACGGATGCTGCGCAACTTCCTGGCACTGCTATTCGATCACGGCATCGTTCATGGTGATCCGCATCCCGGCAACTATCGCTTCCGCAAAGAGCAGGTCACTGGTCCGTCTTATGTACTCTTCGACTTCGGCTCAGTTCTTCATGTAAGCGAAAAAGATCGACTGCTCCTTCTGAAACTGATTCGAGATTCTGTAAACCAGGATGGCGATGCGCTGTCGCTTCTTTCCGCACTAGACTTCAACGAGTCTCTGCTGGAGCCGATTCAGGCCAAGTTGCCGGCACTATGCAAAATCTTGTTCGATCCATTCTCCAGCCCAATGAAATACGATCTTGCACGATGGAAACGCAAGGAGCGACTCGACGACGTGCTCGGCGATGATCGATGGAATTTCCGTATGGCTAGTCCAGCCAAGTTCATCCTGCTCATGCGCGCTTTTCGAGGCATTCTTTACTATCTTGAGCGATTCGGCGAGCCGGTCAGCTGGGAACGTGCGTTGGACCCGATTGTCCAGCGATACAGCCACGATCTAGCTCAACTTGAGCTGCCCAAACCTACAACGGATCGGGCAAGCTTCAGCAGGATGGCTAAACATCTGAAAGTCGAGGTCTATCGCGACGGCAGCAAAAAGGTGTCGCTTACGCTTCAGGTTGATGCGATCGAAGACCTGGAAAGCATCATGGACGAAGAGCTAATCGAGCGAATTAAAGCCGACGGCACCGATCTCGACTCGGTCGTTCGCCAAGCGCGTGCCACAGGTTATGCACCCGCGGAACTCTTTCGCTTGAAAGACCCCGAGCAAGACCGTCAAGTCCGCGTATGGATCGAGTAGGCAATCTACCGCAATCCAAAACTCCATGTCGCGGATGATTTGGCGGGCTATAGTAGCGAACAGTCAAGTGTGGCGGCGAATCGCTCTAATTCGCGAGTAGGTATTGCATACGAACGCCACAGCAAAATAGAGCTTGCTCTAGCGAAGCTGGACTTGGGTGCCACTGCTCTCAAGCGGTGCGAATCACGTTTTGGGTGACTCACTGTTCGCTACCGAGAAGGAATCTTAACGCCCCGCTCTTTGGCAATGCGATCGGCTTTCTCATAACCTGCATCGACATGACGTATAACGCCGGTCGCCGGGTCGGCAGTCAGAACGCGCTCAAGCCTATCCGCTGCTTCCTTCGTCCCGTCAGCAACAATAACTTGTCCTGCATGGATTGCATAACCAATGCCAACGCCACCACCGTGGTGAACGGAAACCCAACTCGCCCCACACGCTGTGTTGACCAGGGCATTAAGAATCGGCCAATCCGCAATCGCGTCGGAACCGTCTTTCATTCCCTCGGTCTCGCGGTTTGGTGACGCGACGCTGCCACAATCGAGGTGGTCCCGACCGATCACAATCGGTGCAGAAATCTCGCCCTTAGCAACCAAGTCGTTGAATACAAGCCCCATTTTCGCTCGTTCACCGTAACCCAGCCAACAAATCCGCGCGGGCAGCCCCTGGAACGCCACCTTCTCACCCGCCAAGCGAATCCATCTGCAAAGGTGTTCGTTCTCTGGAAAGGTTTCGAGTACCGCGCGATCCGTCCGCTTGATGTCTTCCGGATCACCCGACAAAGCGACCCACCGAAAAGGGCCTTGGCCTTCGCAAAACAGCGGCCTGATAAACAGCGGCACGAACCCTTGAATATCAAATGCGTTTTCAATTCCAACGAGCTTCGCCTGGCCGCGGATGTTATTGCCATAGTCGAAAGTGATCGCGCCCTTGCTCTGTAAATCGAGCATCGCTTGCACATGCTCACCCATCGCGCGCATTGATTCGGTGATATACCGATCAGGATCGGTCTTGCGAAGCGTCAATGCTTCGGCATAGCTCATTCCGTTAGGTACATAGCCATCCAGCGCATCGTGAGCGGACGTTTGGTCCGTGACAACATCGGGAATAGTCTCTCGACGTGCCAATTCCGCAAACACATCCGCACAATTGCCGAGCAAGCCGACGGACAAGGGCTCTTTCTTATCCATCGCATCGCGCGTCCAGCTCAAGGCTTCGTCCAGGTCGCCCGTCCACTTGTCGAGGTATCGGGTTTGAATGCGTCTTTCGATGCGCGCTTGATCCACCTCAACGCAAAGGCATACGCCTTCGTTTAACGTCGCCGCCAAAGGCTGCGCTCCACCCATACCACCGAGTCCGCCCGTCAGTACCAGTCGGCCTTGCAACGAACCGCCAAAATGTTGCCGAGCGAGCGCGCCGAATGTTTCATAGGTTCCCTGCAAAATGCCTTGCGTACCAATGTAAATCCAGCTACCAGCCGTCATCTGCCCATACATGGTAAGACCCAAACCTTCGAGCCGGCGGAACTCGTCCCAGGTCGCCCACTTTGGAACCAACATCGAGTTACTAATCAGAACCCGAGGCGCATTCGCGTGAGTCTTGACGACCCCCACTGCGCGACCAGATTGCACAAGCAACGTCTCGTCGCCCTCAAGCTCTTTGAGAGCGGCTACAATTCGATCAAAATCGGGCCAACTTCGCGCCGCCTTGCCGCTGCCGCCGTAAATAATCAGCTCAGCCGGATTTTCCGCGACGTCGGGGTCCAGATTATTCATAATCATGCGCATCGCCGCCTCTTGAGGCCAACCCTTGCACGACAAATCCGTTCCGCGAGGCGCGCGAATCGTACGACTCTTCTCTTTCGTTGACATTGCCATAGTCATGACATATCCTCAGTTACAAGCTGCAACTCTCGATTGCAATCCATCCGGGCTATACCCAGCTACTCAAGAATCATTATATCACTGCCTGGCTTGTGGTAGCAAGAACGGGCGCGTGACAAATTAGCGTGAGCCGATTGACGAATAGGTGCGAGGAAATTCGCTCTTTCGTATTCTACAGTGGAATTGAGCGTACTCTAATCAGTTTTGGGGGCGCTGCGCTGCCCGAAGGTGGTTTCGTCAGCACCAATATCAATGTGATCGCGCGCCGGATCACGAACGATTGGCTTGGTAGAGCCAGATGACGAACCGTTCGCAGCACGCTCAGCTACCATTGAGCCTAGCAGCCTGACACCAAACCGTGTGTCGCCGATTGCAATAACATCGTTGTTGGCCAAAACGCGAAACTGAACGGACCGATCGTTGATAAGCGTTTGATTGTGACTCAGCAAATCGATAACCGCCGGGTGTCCAAAATAGGTGAGCAACAAAATGTGAACGCGTGACACTTTCCTGTCTTCAACGATAATATCACACCCGCTTCGACGGCCAACCGTGCATAGCTCGCGAGTCGGCTTGAGAATCCTCCCCGTAGCTAGATGCTCGATTGCAACGACAGCCGGCGTCGGGTCCAGGCTGATAGGATGGGTGTCTTCTTCATCAACCTGCTCGCGATTCTCGATATCCACACGAAACAGGAAAGGCCTAACTTCCAGCATGTCGCCGTCGGTCAACCGTTCACACTCCATCTTCAAGCCGTTAAGACGAGTGCCTCGCTCAGATGCCAGATCTATGGCGTAAACTTCAGTTCCGTTATTCACAATGGCCAAATGAACGGCAGAAATATGACGGTGCGCAAGTTTAACCTTACAGCCCCGGCGCGACCCGATCAATGTGACGACACGCCGACATTCGATGGTCCGGGAATCCGCAGAGCCATCCTGGGCAACAAGACAAACTCGCGGCGCGGACCCTGCTACGACGGGTGTCACATCAGCTGGCTCAACCTGCGGCATGTACAACAAACCCCTTGCACGGACTCACGGGAGAACGCCCTGTCTACGAAAACGAGCTTCCAAACGCAAGAATTGCGAACACAACCTCTTCCCCAAACATCCCTATTATAGCGAATGACAAGGTGGATTTCCAGATATTTCGACGGGCGGCGATGCTTTCGTCAACGATCGCAGATCGGCTCGAAACGAGGGATAAAGGGCGACCACGATAAGCTAGCTAAACCCGATCGAGCTGAAGAAACTCGACCATATATTGATCATAGGCATCCTGCCCTGCCTGCGAACTCAATACTAGCCCAAGTTCGTTGATAACTTTGGTTCCGGTCGGGATCCATTCGCGCCAACAGCCGTCACAAACGTGCTCGGCGATCTTCCCACCCAATTCACCCTTGAATGGTGGCTTGGCGAGCCGACCGTTCGGGCGACCGCATCGAGCACACTGAAAACCATCCCCAGAAGGCGCACCGCCCGTCGGCGACGCGGACATAGTCGGTTTATCCGAAAGCTCCGGGACGTCTTCTCCCCATTCCTTCATGAGTGCCACCATGGCATCTCTTGGCATGCGATCGCCCAGCTCATCCGCGATCGTGATTCCCTTTTTCATAACTTCGACGGCTTTTTCGTTTTGCGACGTCTTTCTTAGCGCCTCACCTAATAGCTGATAAGCCTTGGACATTCGAGAATTCAAGTCGATCGCGCGTGTCAAAGGTGTGACAGATTCATCGAACTGCCCCGCATCCACCAGCGCCTTGCCCAAGCTGAACTGGCCCAACTCGTTTTCCGGATCAGCTTCGGCCATCTGCCTAAACTGTTGAATTCTTTGTTCGTCGACCATTTCTGCTCCCTATTCTTTCCAATACGCCGCTGTGTTTATGCGACTTCCAGCCTTAGTCAAGTTTCGTCATGATTAGCTTCCATGAATGATAGTAGACGATCATACCAATCGTCTACTACTCTCTATGGCTACTTACGCCGAAACCCTTGACGCGAATTGTGACAAGTTCCTTATGCTTATTCCGTTCATCCTCGCAGGAAGAACTCCATTAGCTCAAAGCCTGGATCGATTTGAAGATCGCTGCGCATTGCGTCGGATTCACAAAATGTTGCTGGCGTTACATTTTGAATTCCCGTACCCGCTATGCAAAACGGTGGCGGCTCAGCAGAATGAATCCTACTCGACAATAAAGTCGGATGATCCGGTGCGATCATAAGCCGCCAATCCCCCCGACCCCTCAGTTTCTCCAGGAGCGGGCCAACTATATGCTCATCTATGCGCTCGATCGCGGACACTTTTTCCGTCGAATCTCCTTGATGACCTGCCTCATCCGGCGCCTCAATATGAACCACCACCAAATCGAAATGGTTCAGCGCGTCGACCGCAGCTTTTCCTTTCGCGATATAATCCGTATCGAGATAACCCGTTGCGCCGGGGACATCCATCAATTCCATGCCAGCACACCGGGCAATGCCGCGTATCACGTCAACTGCGGCGATCACCGTACCGCGAACGTCGAAAAGTGATTCAAACGACTCGAAGGGCTTCAATCGACCTTCTCCCCAAAACCAGACATCTGTGACGGGATGTTCGCCCAGATCGCACCGAACCAGATTGACCTCCTGTGCCTCAAATATGTCACGAGCCTTCCTGGAGAGTCTTGCAAGCCATTCTGATCCATCACCCCGTGGCAGGAAGCGATCGACCTTCTTGCCCGGAATATCATGGGGTGCTGTGCTTGACAGATCGAGTTTCACACCCGAAGCGACCATCAAGTTCCGATAAGACACGCCCGCATAGAATCTGCAGTGTTCATCGGCGACCTGATCATTCATGACTTGGATCAACTGTTCCGCTTCGTTTTGGCCGACATGGCCAGCCGTGAAATCTTCCATCACCCCGTCGACGAGTGTCACAAAATTGCATCGAAAGACCGTTTCGTCCGGCGCGACCGAAATCTCCTTTGCCGCAGCTTCGAGAGGCGCTCGGCCCGAATGATAGACTCTGGGGTCGTAGCCAAAAAGAGACATTGTCGCGACATCGCTCCCAGCCTCAAAGCCCTGCGGGACTGTCACCACACGCCCGAGCCGACCGTTCGCGGCTATCCAATCCATATTCGGCGTTTGAGCAGCTTCGAGCGGCGTCTTGCCGTCAAGCTCGTCGATCGGCTCGTCTGCAGCTCCACCAGGTAATACAATCGCATACTTCATTCGGCATTTTCTTCCGTCACGTCTTTGTTAAAACGGAAACTGATCCGGCGAATGCGACCCTGCTCTTTAAGACAGCGACACGGGATCGACATCCACGACCAGTGACCTCGCCTTGGTTCTAAGAGCATGCGTCGCCGACAAGTGATTCATGATCTTATAGAGAACAGAAACATGAGACGTTCGCAAAAGAATATCAACCCGATACTTCCCCTGAAGCCTACGCAACGGGCACGCATTGGGGCCGAGAACATCAACGGCTAGCCCCTTTGATGCAATCATGGATTGAATCCTGCCTGCGAGTGCAGATGCTTCGGAATCGACCAAGGCTTCTCGTTCGTGCGAAAGAACCAACCTCGCCAATCGGCCATAAGGCGGGAATCCGACGGCCTCTCGTGCCTTCAATTCCTCTTGCACGAAACTCTCGTAATCGTGAGTCAACGCACACCGAAGCGAGCGCAGCTCGGGCGTCGTGGTTTGCACAACGACTTCTCCTGCTTTGCCAGCCCGACCCGCTCGCCCAGCCACCTGTGTGACAAGCTGAAACAAACGCTCTTCCGCACGAAAGTCACTCGACAAGTTCAGCGCGTCGGCGCCGATCACCCCAACAAAGGACACGTTTGAAAAATCAAGCCCCTTCGCAATCATTTGCGTCCCCACCAAAACATCAACTTCGTGCGACTCGAAATCCGACACAAGTGATTCATAATGAGAGCGATGCTTCATCGTGTCGCTATCAACTCGGCGAACGCGAGCTTTCGGGAATAGCTCTGCGAGAACCTCCTCGATACGCTGCGTCCCGCTACCCAGTCGAATCAGTTTCGCCCCGCAAGTTGGATCATTACAATGGGTTGGCGTAGGGACGCGGGTCCGGCAGTAATGGCAAATCGACTCGTTCGACGTACTATGCACAACCATTCCAACCTGGCAATTCGGACACATCACCCCTAAGCCGCACGCCGGACAGTGCGAACGAGACGCAAATCCCCGCCTATTCATCAAAATGATGGCCTGTTCATCCCGGTCAAGCGTTCGACCGAGCAGTCGCTCCATCGCGCGAGACAGCACCACTTGCCGTTTCAATTCCGCTGTTTCCAGCTTCATGTCAACCAAATGCACCTTCGGCATGGGCAGCCCATTGATTCGTTTCGGCAGCGTTATCCTGTCATAATCACGATGCACCTCGCTCCGATACCAAACCTCCACGGACGGCGTCGCGGAACCTAACACAACAGGAATACCAAGTTTCTGCGCTCGCATGATCGCAACATCGCGAACGTGAAATCGTGGGGTCTGCAGGTTTTTATAGCTGGCTTCCTGCTCCTCATCCACGCATATCAGGCCGAGATTCGGACAGGGAGCAAAGACAGCGCTGCGCGTGCCGATAACGACATTCTTCTCGCCGGCTTCGATTTGCTGCCAAATGCGTGACCGCTGCACGCCGGTCAGACCACTGTGGTTTACCGCAACGGATTCAAACCGCGCGGCCAATCGCCGTACCAATTGCGTCGTCAAGGCGATCTCGGGGACCAACAGAATAGCCTGCTTACCCTGCGCGAGGGCATGCCGAATCGCTCGGACATAGACTTCGGTCTTGCCGGACCCGCTCACCCCAAAAAGCAGTGAGGCGGAAAACTGACCCGAATCGATTCTCGCCCGAATGTGTTCAATAGCCGACGCCTGCTCGTCACTCAATTCAAAAACCGGCTCGATGCGATCGACGGGATCCTCCTGCGTCTCTCGAAACTCCTTCCTCTCTTCGATTTCAACCCAGCCTTGTTTGATCGCACCGCGCAAGACAGCGTCGGAGACACCGGCGGCCGAAAGCAGCACAGACACGTTGACGGCATCATCTTGGCACGCAAGCGCATCGAGTAGCGCTTTTCGTTGCGTAGTCAACCTCGACCCGTCGGATTGAATGCTCTCCAAAGATTGCGCTAAACGCGCATAGCGAACGACGCGCAAACCCCGCCCCTCTCTTACCGCGGTGGGCATCATCGCCTTAAGAGTGAGGCCTAATGGGCTTGCGTAGTGCTCGGCTATGTTTCTTCCAAGCTCAACAAGTTCAGGCGACAGCGAGCAAGGCTCATTGACGACACTTTTGATCGGGCGAAGCGTGCCATCCCAGGTGCGCTTGTCCAACCCAACGACGAACCCGGTCGTTTCGCGCCCGCGCTTTCCCATAGGAATCTCAACGTGTCGCCCTATGCTGACAGCGTCTTCGATCGAACTTGGAACGGAATAGGAATAGGTACGGTAAACCGGCCGAAGCGGTGCGACCTCGGCAATGACTCCTTGATGAGGTTCGCCTTCTTCAACCCAAAGAAAACCCGTTTCCTTGACGGAACGGCTTCTTGTTCCCACAGCACCTATCTCCTTTTGCTCACGAAAGCGCTTCGCCGCGACACTTGACTGCTCGCAACTTTATCGAGGGATTATGCCCCCATCACGTAAGCACCGCCACGGCTGCATGGGTGCCCATCTGACGAAGCGCAATACAGAATTCTCATCTGGAAGGCTTGGGCGCAGCGGGGTCAGCCGGAACAGGCCCCTCGGGCGACTGGCGGAAACCCGTGATCTGAGGCATGTCGTCGGGCTTTTCGGTCGGATGAACCGCAAAGACCTCGACACGCGCGACTTCTTCAAAAGGAACGGTGATAACAAAAGCCCCGACTTTGTACCGCTCCTCGACAGGCTCGCATTCGAACACCAGGTGCGACCTGCTCTCGACCTCTGCAATCGCACGGATTTCGTAGCTAAAACCGTCCCGCAGGTAGAGCAGCGTGCGAATTTCCAATTCCGATTGAAAGGTCACAATGTCCGGTCGTTTTTCCCACTTGTCCGGCGTTACATCCGGGTATTGATTATGAACGCACCGAGCCTTCGCCTCTTCAATCTGCTGCTGAAACGCAAGCCCATGAAACCAGTCATAGTTAAACATTTCTGAGTCGTCCGTTTGGAATAATCAGTTCTTGGAAGAACAAGGAGCTTCGCGAACACCACCGTACCCGAATAGCACAGCGAAGCTAACAAGCTGGCAAGACACCGTCAAACACTACCCTCCTCATTATGAACCTACGCAACCTCTCGCGACGCCTTACACTCAAAAAAACCCGGTTTCGATGCCTACACTTGACCGTTCAAGGCTATACCATGCGTTCATGGCCCCCGAACTGCTCAGCCGAACCATCAAGCAACTGGCTGCGAAAGCCGGATTCGATTGCTGCGGAATCGCATCGGCTGCCCCCATCGAACGGGCTGAGTACGTCCGCGATTGGCTCGCCAAAGGCCATGCAGGATCCATGGACTACCTCCACAACCATTTCGACAGGCGAACCGACCCGACAAAACTGCTCGAAGGGGCTAGCAGCGTGATCGTGATCGGCAAAGTCTACGGTCAGCCTGCGAGTAATTCTCAAACCACCGGACAGGGCCAGCCATCTGATCAAGAGCCGGCGGAAGCCGAAAAGGAAAACTCAGGCCCGACTGGTCGAGTCGCCATGTACGCGTGGGGAGAAGACTATCACATCGTGCTCAAGGACAAGCTCTTTCAATTCGTCGACGACCTTAGGCGCCATTGCGATCAGCCGTTCGATGCGAAAGTATGCGTTGACACAGTCCCCATCCTCGAGCGCGAAGTCGCAGCCTCAGCAGGGATCGGATGGATCGGCAAAAACACGTTGGTGCTCAATCGCCATCTTGGCAGCTATTTCTTCCTTGGTGAGATTGTGACGACGCTGAACATCGCGCCGGATGAACCCACGACGGACCATTGTGGATCGTGTACTGCCTGTTTGGATGCTTGCCCCACCGACGCGTTCATCGGCCCATACGAAATGGATGCGAGTAAGTGCATCAGTTATTTAACCATCGAACATCGAAGCGACATTCGAGACGATCTTCAGGCCAGGATGGGCGATTGGCTCTTCGGCTGTGATGTGTGCCAGGAGGTGTGCCCGTTCAATCGCGACATGCCAATGACAATCGACGAACGATTTCGAACCCAAGGCCAACGAGTGCGTGTCCCTCTTGAAGCCCTCCTGAATTGGACCATCGAAGATTACCGCAAGACGTTCCGCAAGAGCGCAGTCAAGCGAGCAAAGCTCGACATGCTAAAGCGCAACGCCCGAATCGCACTTTCAAACACGTCATAAATTCTTGTCTTACAATAACTTAGAGAAAGGAACGATTTGCGTAAGACAATTGGTCATCTCCAATATAGTAATCGGTAGGTGTCTTCACCGGGCCACTGAAGGGGGATGGGTAAACCTTCACTTTGAGCCTATGATTATGACCATGAAGAGAATGGTCTATCTTATTCTTATTGCAGTCGGGGCCATCGGTATAACAGTAGTTGCGGTAGAAAGGGCGATGGATGGAAACCTGTGGTTCCTGCTGATTCTGCTTAATCTTTGGCCACTTGGGCGAGCGGCCAGGGTAATCTGGCGTGGAAACCCGATTAACAGAGTGACATTGGAAGATCGAATCACGGGTGGCTATGTGAGTTACATTGATCGTATCGATTATGATCAAGCCAAATCAAGGATTGTGATTGAATTCGTGAATAACCCTGAGGAATGCAGAGTAGACCGCAGACTCGAGTTCCTAGAAGTGGAGGAGTTCAGTGATGTATTCCATGACGAGGACGAAGACGATGACCTCGTAGTGGATCTCCTCATCGATCTGACAGAACACCCAAGACCAAATGGCACCGTGTACGTTGTTTATACAGTCACAAGGGAAATGGTGTTCCGTACAAAACAGCCGCCTACTATTACGCGAGTCGCCCCGTAATTAGACTTCAAGCCGCTACGCACCCGATCCAATAGACCTACACAATTCTCCAGGCGTTGCGAGCTGTCGGCTGAGAGGGCGCCGGACCTTCTTCGACAGACATTCCGATTTCAACCTTGATTTGCGCAACCCTCGGCAGCTTACAGAGCTTGTTCTATCGCAGCACTTGCCGGAGTTCGTCGATTCTCAAAATGCGCGCCGCGACAACATAGACGCCAACACCAAGCGGAACAAAAACGCAAAGGGCTGTCGCGGGGCGTTGATCGGAAAACATAGCCCCAAGCACGAATATGTCCGCGACAAATAATGCCGCCAGCATTGCACCAGCGCCAATCGTTATGCGACAACCGAGGCCGAGAACACTTGACCAATCGATTCCTGCCGTCTTGCGACGAAGCAGCAAGGTAAGCCAAAACACTTGAATAAACGCACAAACAACCGTCGACAAAGCCAGGCCCCGCTCTTCAAGTATGAAAACGAGCACTAAATTGAGAGCCAGGTTTAGCAAGACCATGTACACCGCCACACGCGCCGGCGTTCGACTGTCGTGCATCGCATAAAAAACCCGAATCACAATATGTTGAACGAAAAACGCCACCAACCCGGCACTGTAAACAACAAGCGTTCCCGCAACGCGGGCTGTCGAGTTGGACTTAAACTCCCCTCCTTCATACAGCGCAGCCACCAGGGGCGTCGCGACGAACATGAGTCCAACGGTAGCAGGGATAGAAATGAACAATCCAAGCCTAAGCCCACGAGTCACGATTCGGCCAAGTTCCTCGTGATCCTTCTCCACAGCTTGTTCGGATAGCATCGGGAAAATGGCTGTCGCAATGGCGATGCCAAACACCCCCAAAGGCAGCTGATACAAATATTGTGCAAATCCCAACACCGCTGGCCCGACTCGGACTCCGTCAGCCTCAATAAACAAATATGCGATGAGATAATCCGCCAGCGAATTAATCTGAACGACAGAAAGCCCCAGAACCATAGGCCCCATGAGGGTGACCACACGGCGAACCTGCGGGTCGCTCCACGCGCTGCCGAAAATTGGAAAAAAGGAAACCGCTCGAAGCGCCCACCCTGTCGCGACTACCTGAATGAATCCGCCAACGAGCGCGGAAACACAGATGACTTTGGCAAGGCCAAGGCCTGTTAGATCGAGTTCATACGCACCGTACAACGTGCCGACAATGACCGCGACGTTGAGGACCATTGGCAGGGCTGCGGGCGTTGCGAAATGGCCCTTTACGTTCAAGACACCGCTAGCCACCGCGACGGTGCAAATCATCACCATGTAAGGCAGCAGTAATCCTACAAGACTGAGTGCCTCGTCGTCGCTGAACAGACGCAAAACTCCCACAACGCCCTCGCCGACGAGGACAAGCCCCACAAGCGAGACAATCAGTACCGTAAGGAGCGACCCGACGAGCTTTCGTGCAGAGACATCGCCCTTGGTCTTAAGGTGCTCGGTCAAGATTGGAATTGTGGCAGCCGAGAGCGCACCCTCGCCGAAAAGTCGACGAGCTAGATTGGGGACCATCCAGGCAATTCGAAACGCTGAGAGGAGGGTTGACGTACCAAACACCCGGCTGAACACGCACTCCCGCACCAGACCCAACAGGCGAGAACCCAGGGTCAAGAAGGCTATAAGTCGGGCTGATTCCAGGAGTCGCTTGGGCATAGGCGTCCAACACATCCTAATCCACGATTGAGAATCGACGGCATAAACACAACCATGAGGCGGTTCTTGAAGCGAAAAACCGTAGCCAGCCGTAAATCCCGAAAGCGTATCAATGAAACCTGATTCCGGGCGCTACGGTCAAGATGAGCTATCTCTACACCAGCTCGACTGCTCACGGCTACCTCTCATTTAGTCGAGTTTTCAGGCGAATCGGCTCCAGTCGATACGGAATTCGATTTTTTCGGTTGACAAAATGGCTCAAGCGATTACCAAACGCTACCGTAATGGTTAGCATGTGGTGAATCTAATTTCTAACGGAGACCTGGCCAATGGCCCATATTGTCGCTGAGCCTTGCGTTAACTGTAAATACACCGACTGCGTCGCCGTTTGCCCGGTCGACTGTTTTCATGAAGGTGTCAACTTCCTCGCGATTGACCCGGAAACCTGCATCGATTGTGGGCTTTGTCCGCCGGAGTGCCCAACTACCGCAATTTTCGCAGAGGAAGACCTTCCTGAACAATGGAATGATTACATCGAAATCAATGCCAAGTATGGGGCGGATTGGCCGGTCATTGATTCTCAAAAAGAGCCGATGCCTGACGCGGACGCAGCCGCGAAGGAAGACGACAAGCGCAGCCTGCTCAGCCCGGATGCATTCGAAGGGTAAAGCACGATTCTCGCTTATAGAGTTCGTCGTAGCGACTTTCCTCCATTTCAAGTGGAGAGTTGTGCAAGGGATGCTGCAGAATCGTGCTGGTGTTGTTCTGCTCGATGCGGATAGTTGTTTTCCGGCGGCATCAACAGCTTCATGGAAGGCGTAACAATATGCTGCCTTGTTAGGGCTAGCGGCAAAACGTAGCCCTTTAAGGAAGCGGCTCCCGAGAGTTTTGGTTATCAGTTCTTGCACCGATCGGTTTGTCGCGAGTTTGCCATCGAATCTTTGAAACGCCCGATAGTATGCCTGCAAACATCGTATTTTGCTCATCGGCAAGGAAACTGCGGAAGTTGTTCCTTGACGTCGGCGATCCGGTACGATATGAATTCATTTCTCCGCCACACTTGCTAGCGCGATGGTTGGAACTTTTCGGCATGCATCGCGCAAATGCGAGAGTAGTGAGTTAAATGAGGGGCCGTAGCTCAATTGGTTAGAGTACCGGACTGTCGATCCGGACGTTGCGGGTTCGAATCCCGTCGGCCTCGTTCAGAAATGCGGTTTTTGGGAAACCTGCAAGAATCCGCTCCAAACCTACATACAGTCGATTGGCACGTTCGTTGCTTCGGCTCGTTCTTGTATCTATCTCTGCTTACGATAATGTCTTCCTGCGTTGTAGCCGGTGTTCCTACGCCGATAGCGGAAGAACTGACGCATGAATCAGAATCATGAATATCTACGGGAACGGGCGGTGACACCGGTATTGCCGTAAAGGCAGGCCCGACAGATCGCCGAATCAAAAGCGGCAAGCCGGATTTTTTCTTGCATTTGGAGCATTACCAATGACCGCATCACTAATCGCCATGATGTTCGTGGGAATCGCAAACACCAGCGAGTCGCTTTTGCCCAAGACACCCGACGATTGGCGCCATGAGCGAATCGAGTTTCCACTCACTTTCGCCCCGAAGCTCGCGTATCAGGGTTTCGAGGAGTTGCGCTTCGCGCCGGGCATGTTCAACCCGGAATCAGACACCTACTTCACTTATGTGTTCGCGATCAAGCTAAAAGGCAAGCACAAGATCGACGCCAAATTCCTGAAGAAATTCCTCTACGAATATTACTTGGGGCTGTGCAAGACTGTTTCAAAAGGTGAGGATTGGAAACTCGATTTTTCCAAGATCAGCGCGCAAGTGACGACCGCCGTCGGCGCCAGAGATGCGTCACTCAATCGGTTCGATGCCACCATCCATATGTTTGACACCTTCGTTACCGGCAAGCCGTTGACACTTCATGTGGAGTTGATCGCCAGCAGTACGAACCCTGACGATGTGGCCTGCGTTTTTGCAATGGCTACGCCCAAGCCGAAAGATAAACCGATCTGGCGACTCCTTCGCGGCATCGGCAAGAAGTTTTCGTGCCATTGAGATAGCCGTGGCGTTGGCACATCGCGATACACGTTCAAACCGATATCGGAGGGCACCAGCATACTGATCCAGCGGGCGAATATAAGACACTCACACGCCCGGTTTCCTCGGTTTCGTATCAGAAAAAGCGGCTTCTTAGAAGATTGCATTTTTTTGCTTTTCCCGCTTGACAAAAAAACCTGAGAAGACGATAAAAACATTATTGAGTAGTCGTGTGCTGTATATGCCAGCATGTGCTATTGAAGGTCGAGATTTCGGGGTATGATCAGATGCCAAATGTTTGGCTCCCATC
>JAJDEA010000033.1 GCA_029260035.1 Phycisphaerae bacterium | reverse complement strand
TCGTCGACGACCAGCTCGCGTTCGGTGATCGTGCGGGTCAGGTTCCGATCAGCAGCGTCAAGAGCATGTTGGGGCATTTGATTGCCGCAGCCGGGGCTGTCGAGCTGATTATTTGTGTGCTGGCCATTCGGGACGGAATCGCCCCGCCGACGGCCCATTACGAAACGCCCGACCCCAATTGCGATCTCGACTATGTTCCGAACGAGGCCCGCCCAACGCCCATTCAAACCGCTTTATCGAACAGTTTCGGCTTCGGCGGCCAAAACGACACGCTCATCATCAGGCCTTTGGCGAATTGATTGGCTGTAGGGGCGAAGACCTTTCCACTTAGAGGATCGCCCAAGTCTGAAGAAAGTCTCGCCCATTATGGGTAAGGTGCTAAACCAACCGCAGACGTGGATTCGCTAGTCTACTGTTGGATCAAACACGCTTATATCAACACCTAGAGCTTCGGCCAGCTTCTCAAGCGTATACCTTGACGGACTATGCTTGCCGTTTTCCAGCCTGCTAATATGGCTTTGTGGTAATCCGCTGCGTTCAGCAAGTTCTATCTGGCTTAGTTTTGATTCTTGCCTCAGATCATGTATTTTCTTGCTGATCCAATTGATCCAATTATTCAATTTCGCCGACGGAGTATTGTTGTCATCGAAACTCAATCTCCTCACTGACACCTTCTCTTGCTCAAGTATTTCCATGATACCTGCATCCGCGGCTCTTCGGTCCTCTTCGGTCTGAGCTTGGCGGTACTCCGTGAAAAGCGCGAACAAGTCGTCACAATCTTCAGATGAGAGTTTTTTGACGCGACTTAAGATGATGCCCAACGCCAAAAGCATCCTCTGCTGTTCGAGATCGAATTCACTCAGACTATCTTTCAATGCATCAGCACACATAACCGACTCCCTCATCCCGAAAGATGGTCACTTATTGAGCATCTCCATAGTCCCCGTTCAGATACTTGCGTCGCCTGCGTGACATAGTGCGGACAACTGGGGATGGAGTCTTGCCCTCTTCCTCCTTCTTGTAGTGCCCCAACAGCACTATGGTCCTTTTCTCCTTTTCAATGATGAAGAAAACGCGCAAATTTATTTTCCCAAGCGGGCCACCTTTTTCCTTCAATTCATAGAAATCCTTGACCGGTTCTATGCGAAGCGTTGTGGGGTGAGCCGGGTCTTTTTGGGTGGCCAAGTCTCTAATCTGAGTAATCACATGCTCATACTGATCGTCACGTTTCAGTATTTTGCGAGCCTCGGCTTCCGCAATAATTAGATACAGCACCGACCAGTTGTATCCTGGTTCAGGGCCTCCGCCCTTTTTTAAGCCGACCTTAATTTTTTTCTCTGACACTGCTAGGATCCTTCCTAAGTTCGTGTATCCTAGCGATTATACAACATTCAGATGGATGTGTCAATATATATTTTGTATATCGACTAATGTCCAGGAATTACATGAATAGGGAATCCAATGTGCATTACAGTGTTTAGTTGCGTCTCTTTATCTTGTCTTAGACAGCGCTTAACCTATCGAGGACATCGGATGTGGGGTCTACGTTGTCAGGTCCTGTTTTACGATTGCTTCGGGTTAAGGTTGAGGGGCTAATTGCTGGCCTTTGATTTGAGCGTCGATCGATAGGACAATCTCCACCATGTTTCCGTTCGTTTTTCTTGATCTTGCCCGTGCGAACGTTGATTCGATGCTATGGATCAGCTTCTATATTCGAATCTTCACCAATACCAAACGTCCTGTGAATCTTGACACACGCGTCTGTATCCCCAACAATTTAGCAAGTCGAATGGCCTATGCTGTTTGGCGAGCCGGGCGACAGCTGGCATCGGCCTGATTGGGGCGTGTCGTTGTGCATTGGGGGCGCTGTTTCCGGGACGTGGTGGGCGATTTCAGCAGCGCTTAGGATGTGCTCCACCGGCTTCCCCTTTTGCAAAGAACCGTTTTTCTCCGGGAGTCTTTCTGCTCATGGCTAGATCGCCGCAAAATGTTGGTGCCGTTACGGTTTGGATGATTATCTTCGTAGCGTTATGGCTAACGTCAACCGTTTTCCTGGTCATCCTGTACACGGGCCAGGAAGAGCTAAAAACCGAAACAGATCGGCTTAAGAAAGCCAACGATCAACTGATCAGTTCCTCCGAACGAAGTTCGCTTGGCATTGTTCAACAAGCCAGACCTGCTGCTGAGGGTGGGCCAACCGTTGTTGGACTGATCGAGCAGGCGCGAAGTCTAACGGCGGAGCTGGCAACGGGTAATGCCGCTGATGACGTTGCCGCTGTTCGAGTGGCTCGGGATGATTTGGTCGAAACGATCGCACGAGAGAAGCTCATCAAGAATTCGCGTGGGTTGGATGGTGCTTCTCTGTCAGATGCGCTTTCGCTGGTTTACGAATCCTTCAAGGCGCAAGCGGCGCTGCTCAAACAGTCGGAAGAGCGAATTGTTGAGCTGGAGACTGAGGTCGATAGTCTGGTCAAAGCCAACACTTCGCAAAAGGATGATTTTGAACAGCGCGCTATGCAGCTCACCGGCCAGATGGAGGAAATCGAAACCAGTCGAGCGGCTTTTCGGGACCAACAGGAAAAAGCGGCGGAAGAAAGGTCCAGAGAATTCGATGATCGTCTTGCTCAAAACGACAAAGTTCTGACACAGGTAAGGCAAACGCAGACGTCTCTTGAGTCGGAAAATGAGGAACTGCGCAAAGGGACAACGGCTTTACGAGAAAAACTCGGCGAGTTGATGATCGGCCCCGAAGAAATGTCAACGGCCCGACAGCCGGACGGTCTTGTCCTTACGTCCGTTCCGGGCGATCAGGTTGTTTATATCAATCTGGGGCGCGGTAGCCGTCTTGCCTTGGGCCTGCAATTTGCGGTCTATGACGCGGCCAAAGGGATCCCTGCGAACGGGGTTGGCAAGGCTCGGATTGAGGTGGTGTCGATTAACGATGATTCTGCTGAATGTCGAAAGGTGTGGGTCAGGCCTGGCTACGTTATCCTGGAAGGCGATTTGATCGCCAATCCCGTCTTCGACCCGAATCGGCCTTTGACGTTCGTAACAGCCGGGGATTTCGACCTGGATCATGACGGCCGAATCGATGCGGATGGCGAAGATACGCTGGTTGCCCTCATTACGGATTGGGGAAGTCAAACCACTAACGAACTAACCGCCCTCACAGATTTTGTAGTGCTCGGCGGTTCGCCACGAAAACCGCGAACCGGGAGCAGTCTGACGCCTGAACAAGCTGAACGCGCCAAGTCGATGGAATCCGCGTGGAAGAAATACAACGACGTGGTCACGACCGCGCGAAATCTGGCTGTTCCCGTGATGACACAAGATGTCTTCCTCGATTTCCTTGGATACTCCGGCCGATAGAGGCTGATTGACTTTTGCAAAGAGTCGCTATGTCGGCTTATGTAAACTGCGCTGTTCGGGCGAAGTGGCCCTTAAATCTACCTCAAAAGTTTGACCGTCCGGAAACTGTGAGGTATACTATCTAGTGCTTCGACTTATCCCGTTTCTTACTATTTCAGCACAACGAAATTGAAATCCGGTATCGCACGCGTGATGCCTAGCTACATGCGGCATCTTGTGCCGTGCGCCCTAACTATTGGTGTCATTTATCGTTGCAAACGCTTGACCACAAGAAGCACCAGGTACTGGAACGGGTCGATTTGTTCGACCTCGTCTCCGAGCATGTAACCCTTCGGCGTAGTGGTAGGCGTTGGGTCGGATTGTGCCCTTTCCATGCCGAAAAAACCCCCTCTTTTACCGTGAACTCGGACTTGGGTTTGTTTAAGTGTTTTGGTTGCGGCAAAGGTGGCGACATTTTTTCCTTTGTTCAGGCCAGGGAAAACGTTGATTTTATGGATGCATTTCGCATCCTGGGGGATCGGGCGGGTATAGATATTACAAGCACCGGAGATGGTGCGGGTGGTGCAGTCCGTCGAGCGGATGTTGCTCGGATCAATGGATGGGTCGTGGATTTTTTCCGGGCGGCTCTAACGGATGAGTCGGGCCGTTCCGCCTTGGAATATGTGCGCGAGCGTGGTTTCGGCGAAGACGCTTGCAGGGAGTTTGGTGTTGGGCTGGCAATCGGAGACGTTTCGGCTCTACAGCGGGCTGCGTCCAAAGCCGGGCTCTCTGAAGCGCAGTTGCTCGCAGCGGACATTCTTCGGAAGGACGATAACGGTCGGGTGTATGCGACATTTCGCAATCGCCTAATGTTCCCAATCCGCGATGTCAGTGCTCGCGTGTTGGGGTTTGGTGGTCGAACGCTTGTAGACGATCGGGCGAAGTATTTGAACACTCGTCAAAACGTGCTGTTCGACAAGAGCCACTGTCTCTTTGGGATTGATCGTGCTCGCGATAGTTTGATTGAGCGAAAGCGATGTGTGATCGTCGAAGGGTACACCGATTGTATGGCGGCTCATCAGGTGGGTTTCGCGGAAACCGTCGCGACGCTGGGGACTGCCCTCACCGAGCACCACATTAACATGCTCCGCCGGTATTGCGACGAGATCATCTTGTTGTTCGATTCAGATCGAGCGGGAATTGCTGCTGCTGAGCGAGCGATCGCAATTGCGGTACCGCGTTGCATACGGGTTCGCATGGCGCGCATCCCGGACGGGCTTGATCCGAGCGATTTTATCGGACAAGGCGGCGGCACGGGGTTTTCAGACGTATTGAACGGAGCGATCGACGCGCTAGAATTCAAGTGGTGTGAAACGGTTGCGAAGTACGATGGAACCGCTTCCGACACCAATCGGCGAGACGCTGTTTTAGAGTTTCTTGGCGTTGTCAGCCAGGCTGTTTCGACCGGAGCCGTGGACGCGATCCAGCGTGGTTTGCTGGTGAATCAGGTGGCTCATTTGCTTCGTATTGAACGGAGGGATGTTGATCGGTTATTAAAGAAACAAAACAATCGAAGTGTGCGAACAGAGCAACGAACGGATAGCGGCGAGTCCGACCATCTGGTGAGCGTGCCCCTGGATTCAGAGCAGGCAGGTTGGATCAGCTTGCTGGAGCTTGGGTTGAGTGAGCCGGGAGTTCTGGCATCGCGAGAGGAATTGCCGGACTATGCGCGCATAGCTGACACCCGTGATCGCCGGATTGCACAAGTCGTTTTCGAATTGATCGATGAGATTGGCGAGTTCCATCTCGCTGACGTGTTGGCAAGATGCACCGACCCGCAAGATGCCGAACGTGTGACAGAATTGGCGCACCGGGGTGCATCGATGCAGGGGAAGTATGAAGAAAGACTTAACGTGGCGCTCGAACGGATTCGGCGCGGAGCAGCGGACCTTTGTGAGTTAGCGGAGCGCAAGCAGAGGTTGTTGAACGCTCAGGGTGGCTCTACGGAACAGCGAGACCAACTTGCTGCGATCAATAAAGCGGTGATGGCGCCCACGGGCTTTGCGGCTCGTAGACTGAAACCGAAAGTGACAGTGGGCATCGGAACGTCAGCCTTGATCGATTCAAGCGACCCGAAAGTGACGGAGCAGGCATGATAGAAGTTGTAGAACAAATTGAAGATCCCATTCAAGCAGCTATCGAAAGACTGGTGCAATTAGGGAAAAAGCAGGGCTATGTGACGTGGGAGGAAATGAACGAAATCCTCCCGGACGATGCTGTGGATCCGAACCAGCTCGAACTCATCATGATGCGTCTTGAGAATGAAAAGATCGAGACCCTTGATGAGATCGACGCCAAGCATCGAGAGTTGAAGCGTAAGAGAGGTCGGGGTAAGGCAGGGGCCGATTCGGATGAAGACCTTGACGCGTTGGCTGAGAAGAAGATCGTTGCGGAACTCACTGCGGAAGCAGGCGTGCGGCGCATCGACGATCCGGTACGCATGTACCTTACCCAGATGGGCGAAATTCCCCTTCTCACCAGAGAGGAGGAAATTCGTCTCGCCAAGAAGATCGAATTGACGCGCATGGCGTTTCGCCAAAAGGTTCTCGAAAGTGATTATTGCTCTGCGCTCGCGGTCGAAATTCTTCAGCAGGTCCATGAAAGTCGGCTTCCGTTCGACCGCACGATGAAGATTTCAACATCAGAACACGCAGCTAAATCACGGATCAGTGCGCGAATTCCCGTCAACCTCAAGACGATTCGTTCGCTCATGGCTTTGAATGAGGAGGCTTGGGAAACGCCTCGCAGTTCGCGTTTGCCAGCTGCAGAACGGCGGGAAATCGAAGCCGCAATGCGCGCCAGACGCCGCAAGATTTCCAAGATGATTGAAGAGTTGTCGCTTCGAACAAGCCGAATTCAGCCTTTAATGAAAAGGCTTTGTGGCTTGCATCGAAAAATGTGCGAATTGCAAAAGCGCATCGCATCCCAGCAAAACCGCCGGACGCTGCCGGATGAAGACTTTATCGCTATGAAGGAAGAGCTTGCGGGCATTGAATCGCTTTGTATGGAAAAGCCCGAGCCTCTTGGTGATCGGCTTAAGTCGATCCAGCGCGTGTTTGGCGAATACGAAGATGCGAAACGAAAACTGTCGGGAGGTAACCTGCGACTTGTCGTGAGTATTGCGAAGAAGTATCGCAATCGAGGCCTGAGTTTCCTGGACATTATCCAGGAGGGAAACACGGGGCTGATGCGTGCCGTCGATAAATACGAATACAAGCGAGGCTACAAATTCAGTACCTATGCCACCTGGTGGATCAGGCAAGCCATCACGCGGGCTATTGCGGATCACGCGCGAACGATTCGTATCCCAGTGCATATGATTGAAACGATGAGTCGTCTTCGCAATATCAGCAAGGAATTATTGCAGGATATGGGCAGAGAGCCGACGATTGATGAAATTGCTCGCAAGGCGAAAATGCCGGTCAGCGAAGCGCGTCGGGTGCTGAAAATCTCGCGCCATCCGATCTCTCTCGATCGACCTGTTGGCGAAAGCGAAGATTCCTACTTCGGCGATTTTATTGAAGACGAATCGGCGGACAGTCCTGTTGGCACTGCGGGCGGCGGTATGTTGAAAGACCGCGTTGAAGAAGTCCTCAAGACGCTGACCTACCGTGAGCGCGAGATCATCAAGCTGCGATACGGCATCGGCGATGGCTATACCTACACGCTTGAGGAAGTCGGCAAGATCTTCAAAGTGACGCGTGAACGTGTTCGACAGGTGGAGGCGAAAGCGATTCGCAAACTCCAGCACCCTGTCCGATCACGAAAGCTCGAAGGATTCCTAGACAATGTTACGCCCGTCGCTTCCATGTGACAGTCCGGGGTAGATGCCAGACGAATAGAGAATTCTTCTTGAGTGTAATGTAAATCTCCAAACCCCGTGGGACTCCGGCCCCGCGGGGTTTTTTGTTCCAACTGACGGCCTTGTTGTTTTCCGGCTGGTTGCGACCCTCTACCGGTACTACTTGCCATCTCTGATGACATGGTTACTCCAAGCCTTTGCCAGTTAGTTCGACAGGGACCTGTATTGTGCTGGGAATGTTACTGTTTTTATTATAACAGCCCTATTTAATTGATTTAAGGGATGTATACTTGCCTTATTTGTCGATATTTGACAACATATGGACATGATTGCTTCAAGAAACGAGCTATTCGCGGTCCTTCGCCAATACAACCCATGGTGGAGCGGCGGGAAGATCCCAGACCTTCCGACTTGGCGACGGGCGGTGTTTCCCCAATTGTTGGAGTGGTTATTCGATCCCCCGGCCCCTCGCGCCGTCCAGCTCAGCGGGGCGCGGCAGGTCGGCAAAACAACTCTTCTTCTTCAGGCCATCGAAGCGTTGCTTGGTAAGGGTATCAGCCCAGAGCAGATCCTTTACGTCACCTTCGACCACCCTCTAATGAAACTGGTCGGTCTCGACGGTGTGCTGGACCTCTGGCACGAGTTGCAGCCGCCACCCGAAGGGATTGAGTACCTGCTGCTCGACGAAATCCAGAACACCGGTGAGTGGCCGACTTGGCTCAAGCTTCAAGCCGACTTCCAAAAGAATAGGCGGATCGCCGTTACTGGCTCCGCCATCCCGATTAACACAGAGGGTCAGGAGTCTGGTGTCGGACGCTGGCACACGATTAAACTCCCGACCTTGTCCTTTTTCGAGTACCTGCAGATTAAGGAAATTGACTCGCCCGAGCTACCAGTAGTATGGTCGCTTACTCAGATATTCGGTTGGTCGCAGTCCGATCGCATTCGCATTGGTGAAGCTGCCAGGCCACTGGTCGCGCATTTTCACGAGTATCTGCTACGAGGTGGGTTTCCGCAGTCGGCGCAGGTTGAGGACATAACAACGGCACAACGATTGCTCCGCGAAGATATCGTTGACAAAGTCCTCAAGCGTGACATGACGGCGCTGTTCGGTGTGCGCCGCGTGCTGGAACTTGAAAAGATTTTCCTGTACCTGTGCCTGCACGACGGCGGGATCCTTGATCTGTCCCTGCTTTGCCGCAACTTGCGTCTGAATAAGCCGTTAGTCAACAACTACCTCTCGCTTCTGGAAGCTGCGCACTTGATCTACAAGCTGCCCCCTTACGGATACGGCAAAGAGATATTGCGTGGGCGATACAAGATTTACCTCGCTGATGCAGCGATCGCCGGAAGCGCTCTGCTTAAGGGCAAGTCGCTTCTCGAAGACAGGACGCGATTGGGCGCAGCCGTCGAAACGGCTTTTTTCAATCACATGTTCAGCCACCTTTATCAAATTAGCGTTGGTTTTTCGTACTGGCGGGGCAAGAAAGACCACGAGGTGGACATCGTGGCCGAGGTCGGGGACAAGCTGATCCCTTTTGAGGTCAAATACAGCGAAAGCACCGTCAAGGTGGAGAACCTCAAAGGGCTACGAATGCTGTGCGACAAGAAGAGGATCTCCCGCGCCTATGTGGTAACGCGTGACATGGCTGATTTTGAGGTCTGCACGATTCCGACAAAAGCTCACTCCGCCACTGGTACGAGCGTCCTTAAGATTCCCGCACCGCTGGCGTGCTACTGGCTGTCCCAGTTGGAGCATAGCGGGACGACAGGGGCGGATACGGTTGATGAACAAGATGCCTAAACCGCGCATGGATGCCTCGCCTGACCCTTCGTGGATTCGCGGGGCGGTCTCGGATACCATTTGCCAGTTATGAAAGTGAACAGCAAGATTGATCGAATCTTCGTTTTGGCCATGGTGATCTTTGTCGGGGGGCTTCTTGTCGAGCGTGGTGCCGCACAGCCTCAATCGGCAGGAGAGCAGACGAATCTCCCAAAGGCGGAGCCATCCGAAAACAAGCCTGCAGAGGCTACGGGTGATGCGAAAGCGACGGACGAGAAGCCCCCTGTACGGAAACTCGACCTATCCAATCCGCGCGCGACTATGCGATCGTTTCTCCTTGCGATGCAGGAAGCTGCGGGCGATCAGCCGGAACGCATAGATGATGCCATCCGATGTCTGGATACGTCGGAACTTCAGGGAGATGAAGACGAAAGAAAAAAAATTGCCCGGTCGTTGGCTCAACGGCTGAATTCGATCATCGAAAAGCGAGGCGTTAAGTCCGACGATATACCAGACCATCAGGTCGGTGATTCCTATGTCTTCGTTCGCTCGGAACGTGACAAGGATGCGACGCCGGACGACAAGGCTCCCGATTTCTTGCTTATCGAAATTATTCCGAATGCTGAAACGCAGGAATGGCTTTTCTCAAGCGCTTCGCTCGACAGTATTCCCTTTTTGGAAAAACAGGAACAGGTCGCAGCAAAACCAAAGGAAGCAAAGAGCGATGTTCCCGCGGCTCGGCAGACGCCTCACGCAACCATGGCGACGTTTCTGGAAGCAATGAACGCACAGCCGCCGGATTTGCAGGCTGCTGTCGCCTGTCTTGACGGCTCTCGCGAGGACTTGAGTGCGTGGGAAGTCCGAGCGCCGAAATTGGCACAAAAACTCATCAACACGATGGACAAGATCAAGCCTGTCTTGTTGTCTGAGATTCCAAACGATCCTGCCGGGGACCCCTACGTTTGGTCTTTAGATGATGCGGGTAGCATTGCGATCACTCGGATCACCGAGCAAAACGAGAAAGCGGGGATCGTTGCAGGCGAATGGCGGTTCAGCGCCAAAACCGTTGGCTCGATTGAGAAACTCTACAAGGCTTACGAGAAGAAGACCATTGTCAAAGAATTGGCAGAGGCCGGGAAGAAAGAGAATCTGACATTCGACCTTTGGCTGCAACGCCAAATGCCGGATTGGCTGCGCGTTGAGTACTTGCATATTCAAGGTTGGCAATGGGCGGCGCTGGTACTGCTACTGCCAGTCGGCTGGCTCTTGAAGGCTTTCGTCAGCCTTGTTGTTAGTTGGCCAATGCGACGCTGGTTTGCCAAGAAGAACATCGTCATTGATCGAGACATGCAGCGTCATGTGTTCGCCTCGCTTGGCGCACTGGCGATGGCCTTGTTCTGGTACTTCACCATTCAAAACCTGGACCTTTCGGAAAAGGCGACCGGCTTTCTTTGGCCTCTGACGCGACTCGTCGTTGGCGTGACGATTGTTTGGGTCGGTTATCGTCTTGTCGACGTTGTCGGCGGGCAGATCGCAGCTTCAAAAGAGGTCCGACTCACCCACTTCGATGATGTGCTCATTCCCTTGTTGCGAGTCATTCTTCGCACATTTGTCGTTGTGGTGGCACTGTTGCTTGTGCTGGCATGGATGGGACAAGAACCCACCACCGTGCTCGGTGCGTTGGGTGTCGGTGGTGTGGCGCTTGCGTTCGCCGCACAGGATACGCTGGGCAACTTTTTCGGCTCGATTACCGTTCTGTTCGACCGCCCGTTTGGTATAGGCGATTGGATCGTTTTGGGAGACGTGGAAGGGACCGTCGAGCGGGTGGGATTTCGCTCAACCCGTGTACGAACT
>JAJDEA010000032.1 GCA_029260035.1 Phycisphaerae bacterium | reverse complement strand
CCTCCGATCGCGACTGAATTCGCGAAGGTGTACTACGAGCAAAACCTTGGCGTCAAAATCGAGGACGCTTTGCAGTCTATGGCTCGCCGGGTTGACTCGCTCGATGTCAAGTTTTTTGTGACTGCTGTGATGATTCAGCGTCAAACCGGTGGTGACTTGGCTGAGGTTCTTGAGAAAATCAGCGGCGTGATTCGTGAACGTATCGAATTGGCCGGTCTTGTCAGAGGGTTGACGGCGGAAGGTCGATTGTCTGGTTGGGTTCTCTTTGCCTTGCCTATTCTTGTGTTCTCTGCCGTGATGTATCTCAATCCGGAATACGGCGCCATCCTGGTTGAAGAGCCTATGGGGCAAATGATGTTAATGATTGCGGGCGGTATGCAGCTAATGGGAATCGCGATGATCCGATGGATCGTCAATATCAAAGTGTAGTTGTGCGGCTTTCTACAAAGTCTGCTCGTATTGTCTCGTGTTCTTGAGCAAAGTGTTTGTCAGGCGGTTTGGAGGTAGTCGAATGGAAATCTATCTGCTTGGACTAATGATTGTGGTTTCCATCACACTCGTGGTCTACGCCGTCATGCCGAAAAAGAACAAAGACGATGACGCGATCAAGCGTCGTATGTCGGGACGTAGCGCGCAAAATGCTGTGGCCGCGGTGCGCCAGCAAGCCAAAGAATCTGTTGCCAAACGTATGATGGAGTCGGTTGCTCCTATTGCTATTAAACCAGCAATGGTGACAGACGCCGAGGAAATGTCGAAACTCCGTATGAAGTTGGCAAACGGAGGATTCCGGCGTGAAGGCGTCGTGACCACTTTCCTCGCGAGTAAGACCGTGGTGGCGATTGCATTAGCCATCGGAGCAGCGGCATTTTCGTGGGCAAATAGCTACCAACTCATTAACGCAATCGGGGCAACGTTGATGGGAGCAGGTTTTGGATTCATGGGGCCGAATATTTGGTTGAGCATGGCTGTGTCCAAGCGAAAAGATATGGTCCGCAAAGGCCTGCCAGATACGCTCGACTTGATGGTTATTTCAGTTGAGTCGGGGCTTGGGTTGGATGCCGCCGTACAGCGCGTTGGTGACGAAATGAGCAATGTGCATCCTGCGCTAGCCGAGGAATTGCAAATTGTCACGCTCGAGTCGCAAATGGGTGTTCCTCGCAGTGAGGCGCTGGACAACTTCGCATCTCGAACAGGGTTGGACGAATCCCGATCATTGGTTGGTGTCATTAACCAGGCAGAGCGATTCGGAACGAGTATTTCGGCGGCTCTTCGTCGACAGTCCGCGGCGCTTCGCACGAAACGTCGGCAGGCGGCGGAAGAGCGCGCACAGAAGACAACTGTCAAACTGATGATGCCGCTTATTATGTTCATCTTCCCGGCGATCCTTGTCGTATTGGCTGGTCCAGCTGCACTGAAAATGATCGAGACGCTTGGCAGTAGCAATTTGTAGCGCTCCATCCATCAGCAATCAAACTTGAAGCCTCCTTCAAGTAGCCGTCTGCCAAGCAAGCAGAGGGCTATTTGCTTATCTTGCCCTTCCCGTTTCACTTCAAAAGTGATTTGGTAACTGAGCTTTGCATCAGTCGCTCTACCCGCAGCTGATGTGCGTTCCATAACTTCAGGATTCGACTGAATTTCTTGTATGATGATCCCATTGCGCATGCGTTCGGTTTCTGGTCGATTCGGTCTTGCCGTGTGATTGGTTGTTCTCTTGCTGTTCTGGTAAGATCAGCCCCCGACGATCCTGGATCAAGCATTTCTTGGTTTGCAGCGGCTAGAATCGCGATTTTCAATGATAATCGACGATCTATCGTTTCGCTTGATCCTTCGGAGCAGTTTGGACTTCCGGCTAGTGGGAGCGTTTTGATTTTGGAAAACAGCGAGAAAACTCAGGATGTACACTACAAGCCGAGGCTCAGGCCTGTCGAGGCATTCGAGCTTCCTGATGACGACGGCGATCTGGTCGGCGTACGAGATGCCACTGGTTTGTCGGATATTGCGTTGACGCTGTCGCCAGCCGCGTTGCACGTTTTGGCGATGATGGATGGCAGCCGTTCGCTGGATGATATTCGTAGCGAGTTCCAAGAGACCGTTGGTGTCCCAATCGCACTCCAGACATTGCGTTCCATGATCGAAAAACTCGACGAAGCGCATTTCCTCGAAGGCGAGGACTTTGAACATTACTATCAATCGCTTCTTGCGACTTATCGTGAGTCTGGCGTGCGTGCGTTGCCTCAACCGGAAATCTTGAGTGTTTGGGATCCTGGCGGAACTTTTTTTGATGACTGCTTGGCTCAGGCTGATCGCGTGAATTTGCCAGGTCCGGTGATCGGATTGGTTGCGCCTCATCTCGATTATCCGCGGGGCAGGCCTTGCTATGCCAGTGCTTATGTGACACTAAAAGATCGACCCGTGCCCGACACGATCGTTATTTTGGGCACCAATCATTTTGGCCGGTCTTCGTCTGTAGTGGCTACGGGGAGCGACTTTGAGACTCCTCTTGGAGTAAGTGTCACAAATGTGGCGTTTATTGAAGAGCTTGAATTCCGTTGTGGCAGCTTGCGGGCCTTTGAATACGATCATATGCGTGAGCACTCTATCGAGCTTCAAGTAATTTGGCTTCAGCATCTGTTCGGCTGTTCGTCGTTTTCTATTGTACCGATCCTCTGCCCTGACCCGTGTGGCCCGACGGGCACGGCTCCGTATGACGGCTGCGGCGTCGATCTCGAGGAGTTTGCCGTTGCGTTGCGGGAAGTAATGGCCGACAGCGACGCAGATACGCTCGTGGTAGCAGGTGCAGACTTGAGTCATGTTGGTGAAGAGTTTGGCGACGAACGGCAGCTCGATGAGGCTTTTCTCAACGAGGTTCGCGGCGTGGATGAAGGGGCGCTAGAGTCGCTGCAATCAGGCGGACCGGAGGCATTTGTTGATTGTTTGGCTCGCAATGAAAACCCTACAAGGGTGTGCAGTGCAGGCTGTATTTATGTATTGGCTCAGGCCCTTCCGTCAGCCAAGGCTACATTATTGGCTTATCACCAAGCGGTGGATCAGTCCACGCAAACCTGTGTAACTTGTGCCGCCATGGCTTTTGCACGAAACAACGCATGAATGCTTCCGAGCTGCATCGATTGATCGTTTCAGGCCGATCGGGCTTTTGGGCATGGCCTGTCCGCTGGCTTCTTCGAGGCTGCGCGTTGTGCTATAAAGCCGCAATCTCATTGCGCAATGCTCGCTATGACCGTTCCGGGCCTGCGCGGAAATTGCCTGTTCCCGTCATTAGTGTCGGAAACGTGACAGTTGGAGGTACAGGCAAAACGCCTTTGGTGATTGATCTCGTCTCGCGTTTTCGGGGTTTGGGTTTTTCGCCACTGGTATCTTCACGAGGGTATGGGAGTACGAAAGACTGCGCCAACGATGAAGAATTGCTGATACGCGGGCGATGTCCCGATGTGGCCTATGTTGCTTCTGCAGACAGGGCTTCGGCTAGCGAACGAGCCATTCGTGAGCGCCATAGCGACGTCGTCATTCTTGATGATGGATTCCAACACCGTCGGCTTGCGAGAGATTTGGACATTGTCGTTGTAGATGCAACTTGCCCCTTCGGCTATGGTCATTTGCTTCCGCGAGGCCTGTTACGCGAGCCGATCAGCGGACTTCGCCGCGCTCACGCGATTGTTTTGTCTCGTTGTGATCAGATTGGTGAATCCGAACTTGCTGCCATTAGATGCAAGATTGAAGCCGTCGCACCAAACATTCCCGTGCTTCGCAGCAAACACGTTGTTAAATCTGTTGATCGGCTGGACGACCGATCGTTCGATCGTCCACTGCTGGAACAAAAAGTTTTGGCATTCGCTGGCATTGGTAATCCGAACTCGTTTCTCACGACACTTTGTTCACTGGGAGTTGAAGTCGTAGCGCATCATTGGTGGCCTGACCACCATCTGTATCATCGTAAAGACATAGAGTTCCTTGCCGATTCACAGCGTTTTCCGCAATATGATATTATGCTCACGACGGAGAAGGACGCCGTCAAGCTTGGCGATTTAAGCAATGTGAATGTTGATCGGATCGGCGTTGTAAAGATTTCGATCGACTTTGTGGACGATGACGATAGAATTCTGCAAGAACTTATCGAGCAAACTTGTAAACCGAGCTAGGCGGGCATGACAAGGCCTTATCAACCTATCGATCCGTCACGGATCAAAACGTACTCGATTGATCGCCGTAACCACAAGGCGATGGTTGTCAACGATGCGGCACTTACGAACGTTGGTGCTTCAGCAAGTGAGCTACTCGATTCCTTTCCGCCTTATTTGGGGGCGAACGCGCTTCGTTCTGTGGTTCGCGCAGTTGTTCAGGCGGTGCAGCATGATCGCCCGGTTGTGACGGCATTCGGTGCGCATGTTATCAAGGTAGGCTGTGGGCCTATTCTGATTGATCTCATCAAGCGAGGCGTTATCCGAGCGATCGCGTGCAACGGCGCTTGTGCAATTCATGATATGGAATTGGCGATGTTCGGCGCTACAAGTGAGGAGGTTGCAGAGACAATCCGCGACGGCCGATTCGGAATGGTCTCGGAAACGCTGGGATTTTTCGACGAAGCGATCAAGCGAGCCAAGTGCGATCAAGGCGGGCTGGGTGCGGCGGTTGGCCGGGTCCTTGCGGAGCGAAACGCACCAAACTGTGAGCAGAGTATTTTTGTCGCTGCGATGGAAGCCGGTATTCCCGCCACCGTGCATGTCGCCATCGGTACGGATACGGTCCATGTGTCTTCGGGAATGGACGGCGATGCGCTAGGTGAGGCTTCGCTATACGATTTTCGACTGATCTGCGATGTCGTATCCGATTTGGGCGCTTCGGGATCGAATGACATTGGAGGAGTTTGGCTTAACATCGGCTCCGCGGTCTTGTTGCCTGAGGTTTTTCTGAAGGCGGTGTCCGTTGCGCGAAATCTTGGGGCAGACCTGGATTTAATGTCCACAGCCAATTTCGATATGATTCGCCATTATCGTCCCCATCAAAATGTGGTTACTCGGCCTGTTGCTCCTGGGCGAGGATATGAAGTCGTCGGTCACCATGAAATATTACTGCCGCTTCTTCGGCAGGCGATCATTGATGGATTGGCCGATGGAGAAAAGCGATGAAATCTCCCGCTATTCTCCTTGATCGTGATGGAACCATTATTGAAGACGTCGGGTACATCGACGATCCAGACGAAGTACGATTGCTTTCAGGGGCCGCCAATGCGATCCGTCGATTCTCCGAGTTGGGATATCTTGTAGTTGTTGTTTCCAACCAATCCGGCGTCGCGAGAGGCTATTTTGACGAAGAAATTCTTGGCGACATTCACGCAGCGATGGAAGATGCGCTATTGCAGGAAAACGCACAACTTGACGGTGCCTATTACTGTCCTTACCTGGATGGGCCGGATGCGGTCGTGGATGCGTATCGCCGAGACAGCGAACTACGCAAACCCAAGCCTGGCATGTTACTGCAAGCGGCGAGCGATCTGGATATCGACCTGAATCGGTCGTGGATGATTGGCGATTCGCAAGCGGATATCGAGGCGGGACAGCGTGCAGGTTGTCGTACGCTCCTTGTGCAAGCAAGCGGTATTCAAGAACAAAAGAAAACGTACGGCGCGACGAAAGTGATCAAAAACTTGGCGGAAGCAGTGGATTTCATTGTGGTCGGAAAAACGGAGTCAACCATGGCAGCGAAACCAAAACCGACGACGCCTGAGCCGGGAAAAACAATAGATGGTTCCGTTCAGGTCCTGCAAAAAATTCTCGCACAACTTGAAGGGGCTCAGCGCGAACATGTTCAGGACGATTTTTCGATTTTACGTTTGTTCGGCGCACTCTTACAAATGTTTGCCATTGTCGTGGCTATATGGGGGCTGATTAATCTGTTGAACGAGAACGATGTAGCGGCAACCTCTAGATTTGCGCTCGCCTGTTTCTTCGAGCTTGCTTCGCTTAGCGCTTTTGCCATAGACCGTTTCAGGTGAGCAGGTTTCGTTATCGCGCGATATGCAAGGCTACACAATTGCCCGGACATCTTCAAACATTTGTGCCAGAATTTTGGCATATTCGTTAAATCCATTATTTCTGCATTGGCAGTTCTTGTTCAAATAGTTTCCACAAAAAAAGACGGGGCGCACGAGGCGCACCGTCTTTTTTGAGTTGAAAGCATATTGGTCGATTGCGACCTTTACACCATATCTTTCAAGCCTTTCAATGCCAGGACTTTCACGACGTTGCGTGCTGGCTTGGCCTTGAACATCATTTCTTCGCCAGTAAATGGATTGACGCCCTTGCGTGCTTTGGTTGCCTTCTTTCGCACGACTTTGATTTTCATCAGGCCTGGTACGGTGAAAGTGCCAGGACCGCGCTTGCCGAGATCTTTCTTAATCATGCCTGACAAACTATCGAACATCTCGACGACCTGCTTGCGGGACAATTCGGCGCCCTCTGCAAGTTCTCCGAATACCTGGGATTTCGTACGCGACTTCGTGGATGCGGAACTCGTTGCCTTTGCTTTCTTCTTCTTTGCCATATATCTATTCCTTTCAAAAAAAGTGATCCATTCCTTGGAGTAACCGAACGAAATCTAAACCGGATCATTCAAAAATCAAGCTATTTTACGGGAAAAATAGCCAAATTTTCTTGGTGAGATTTTTCGATCCGAGCGATGCCAAGGCGCGAGCGCTTGGCAGACTGGCCCGCTGTGCAACATTTTCGCTCGCCGAAGTTACCCCGCCAGGCGCTTTTCACACGGTGTTTGATTGGCATTTCATCGAAGGATATTGCGAGGTGCGCTGCGTTTTGTTCGAGACTATCGTGCGCGTCCTGGCTGAGAGCAAGGCTCTTTCGGCTCGCTACTCTCTCCGGAATTCATTGAATTTCGCAATCGGTTTCGACGGGGATGGTGTGCGTATGAATCTCACCTGAATACTTGATTTCCAGTATATTCGTTCAATTCTTCAAATGGAGAAGCGCAACAAAAACCTATCTCACGATACTGGAAAGGCGTCTATCAGCAGATGAATGTGTGAAATTGACGATTGCCATCCACGCTTGTGCCTTGGCTGGTTCGCGATATTAAATGCGTGGTTAGTCCTGCGATGGAAGGTCTGTTGGTTTCGTATTTCGTTGACGCCGCCAACACGATCGGATGGAATACTAATGCAACATTGGAGCGGAGCGTCCGCAGGAATTGGCCTTGAATTAGTGGGCATATAAGGTGTACCGGTCGGCTCGGGTGAACCTCTTCGGTTTGCAACTTTGCTGTCCTGAAATGAAGTACGAGTGCATCGTCGGACGGGCGGATTGTCCAGAAATTGCGATGAACACCTGCCCGACCCTGTGGCAAAAATATCTGTTTTTTTGAAGTTTTTTGGCTCGATCAGGGCCGAGCAAGAACAAAGTTGAAGCTAATTGCAACGGTTTAGGCCATGCAGATTGTCGATAAATAGCCGTCCCATTTGCGTGAATTCATGAGATTTGGAGAGGTCGACGTGTGATAGTTCGCCGAAACCTATGTGTTCTTGTCGTGGTGACGATGGTGCTTGCCGTCGGGCTTTGGCTGTGTATTGGCCGTGAAGGGCATGCTGACTCCACGTTGCCAAATATCTTGATTGTTACATTTGATACAACTCGAGCCGATCATTTTCGCTGCTTTGGTAATGACGCGATAGAGACGCCGGCGATCGATGGCTTGGCGGAACGGGGTATTCGGTATACACATTGCTTAAGCCCCGCACCGATTACGCTCCCTTCGCACACGTCTATCATGACCGGCCTTTACCCGTTCTATCACAAACTCCGAGACAACGGCATGGGGCCCTTGGATGCCAATATTGTGACTCTGGCCGAAGTACTTCGCGAGCGAGGTTATCGTACGGGTGCCGTCATTGCGGCGCATGTCTTAAGCTCGGACTATGGCATTCAACAAGGTTTCGAACATTACGGCGAGGATTCTCCGGAAATGATCGCTCGAATGTCAGGCCATTTTCCCGAACGAACAGCAGATTCGGTTACCCGTGATGCTGCAAGCTGGTTGAACTCGCAAGACGAAGCCCCATTTTTCCTGTGGGTTCATTATTTCGACCCCCATGCGCCCTACGAAGCGCCGGGGACGAATAAATCCGACACGCCACCCGAAAAATATGCGAAGGAAATTGAGTACACTGACAAAGAAATGGCCAAATTGTTGGCGCGATTTGATGAAGTCAGCGCACGGGGTCAGCGCGAGACGCTCATCGTTTTTACCGCTGACCACGGCGAGGCACTTGGCCAACACGGCGAGCCGACTCATGGCGTCTTTGCCTACAACGAAACGATTCGCGCTCCGCTTGTCTTGAAGTTGCCTAATGAAGAAGGCAGGGGACGGGTCATGAACAACCCGGTGTCTCTTGTTGATATTTATCCCTTTGTCCTCGATCGACTTGGGATTGCCTTGCCTTATGAGATTCACGGTCAACCATTGCCGTTGCCTGATGGAGCTTCAAAGCAGACAACAAGCCGACCCTTGTATTTCGAGACCATTCTGCCTCTTACAACATACGGGTGGAGTAAACTCGAAGGCTTGGTCGTAGGTTCGATGAAATACATCCGCGCGCCCACGCCCGAATTGTATGATCTTTCCAGCGATCCGGGCGAGTTACATAACCTCGCGAACGAGAAACCGGATGAGCTTTTGTCGCTGGAGCGAAAGTTGGCGGACTTGATGGCGACAACGCTCAAAGGCCCGACTTTTGTCGTGAAACAGGGTATGTTGGATGAGGAGAACATTCGCAAGCTCGAGTCATTGGGTTATGCGGGCAAGTCTATGGATCAACTCGATTCGAATGAGAATCGGCGTGATCCCAAGGAGATGGTTAGGGTCTTGCTGCTTACTTACAAGGCTCGCGAACTCCTGGACCAGGGAGAGGTTCTCCCTGCTGCAAAGATATTGAATAAACTTGCAAACGTCGATCCTGCGAACCACCATGTGCGGGCGTTGCTTGATGAAATCAGTCAATCGAACGTTATCGAGAAAATGGGTGACGGTTTCGTTGCTAGAGGGAAATTTTCGGATGCGATTGATCGCTATCGATTGGCTTTTGAGATCGACAATCGTCGCGACGAGTTGCTCACCAAGATCGGTAACTCATTCGTTAATCAGGGAATTGCCTTAGCCCGCCAAGGGTTCAATGCGAAAGCGAAGTCAGCCTTTGAAAGCGGAATCAAAATTGAACCGTCGGCTTCGACTGCCCACTACAATATGGCAATTACGCTGGGGAGCGAGGGCGATACAATTAGTGCGATCAAACATTACGAGCGAGCGTTGATATTAAGACCCGAGTACGACGAGGCCGCGGAAAAATTAGCTGGCGTCTACGTTGCCGAGCGAAAGTTTGCAGATGCCATTCGCGTTCTTCGTAATGCGACCGAGCATACGACGGACAATAGCAAGCTTTTTTGCCTTTTGGCGAAATTGCTGGCGACCTGTCAGGATGATGTCCTAAGAAATGGACCGGATGCAATTCGAGCTGCCAGGCGCGCGTGCGAACTGACCGGATATCAACATCCGGACGCGCTGGCGACGTTGGCCGCAGCATTCGCTGAAACGGGACGGTTCGACGAAGCGGTCGAACATGCCCAACGGGCGATTGATTTAGCACAAGCCAGAGGTGATGTTCAACTGGCAAGTAAGCTGCAATTACAGCTCGATGTGTATCGGGAGAGTAAACCTTATCGAGATTCTGCTTATTAGCGTGCAGTCTTCGAGATGACCCAGCAAGAGTGGCGTCGGATTCGTGTTCAATTCAAGCCTTCTTCTTGCGCATGCACTTTGATTTACCCAGCCGATAGTTTCGACGATTGCGCTTTGTCAGCGATGATTGTGCGTATGGGCGTTGATTGCGTCCGGTGCCACTGCCGCCATGATGGCGGGAATCTCTGACGTTTCGTCAAGTTGGCTCAGCACGCAATGGCAGGTTGTCGGGTCGGTCAGGTGGACCATCTTCCAAGAGCCGACTTCGACTTTGTGCCCGTGGTGTTTTCCCACGACGCACGGATAATCCTTGTGTGTGCCAAAGTTTTCCTGCTCGACAGGACGATGGAAAATGGCCGCAAGAAAATCATCGCCTCGTTCATAGGAGGCAGCGACGCCCGGTTGATTCCCGAATTGAAGCAGAAACACGCTCTTTAAGCGAAAGCCACCGGGTAGGGTTGGGGGAGTTGCGAAATTCAACGATGGGGCGGATCGAGGTGCTTTATCTGGCGTCGTTGGCTGGGCATCATATTGTTTGAGAAACTTGTTGAACGCGTCTCGTGCATCGAGTTGCAGCCCATCAAGCAATACGCAGAAGTCAATCGTGGATGCCTTAGCCTGCGTGTCCACCAAACTCAGCCCAAACATACCAATCCCAGCAACAATGATGATTGAGGCTGCCATCGCCCACCGTCTTGATCGAAGGAAACTGTGGTGTGGTGCAGTGTGCTTCGTTGGATGATCCATCGTATCAAGTCGCTGTTCGATGGAATCCCATAGGTTCGCCGGTACACGGGTGTTGTTGGAGTCGGAAATCCTCGCCGTCAAATCTTGGAGATTCTTGAATTCCAGACTGCAGGTCGAACACGTTTTCAAGTGCGCAGAAACTTCCTCACGCATGTGTGACGTGAGTTCGTTATCGACGTAGTGCCCGAGTTGTTGTTTGATCTCTTCGCAATTCATGCGCGTAATCCTACGCTCATTCCATCGGCGATTGCTTTGGTGGCGACGACTGTGTTGATGGAATCCAAGGCTAATTCTTTGGATGCACGCCGGCTCCATCTTCTTCCCGCAATTCGTAACTTTCTCGTAAGATTTCTCGCAGGCGCTCTCGGGAACGGCTCAGGCGAGATGCGACCGTTCCCTCGGCGCATCCGATCACTTCTGCAATCGCCCGGTAATCAAGGCCGTTTTCATATCGCAGTAACAGCATGACCCGATCGGAAGGATCCACCTTCGCGAGGGCGGTCCGCATATCGAGTTTGATTGCTACCGCTTCAATCAGGTTTTCATTGTCGTTCTGGTCAAAGGCGGTTTTCTCCAGTTTCTCGCGTTTCGTCTTGTTGCGGCGTAGGAACTGAAGAGCTTCGTTTACGGCGATTTTATAGAGCCACGTCGCGATGGCTGATCGGCCGTCAAAGGTCTCGATCTGCCCGAATGCCTTCAAATAGGTTTCCTGAGAAAGGTCGAAGGCGTCGTCCTGGTTTCGCGTCATCCGAAGAAGAAGGCGATAGATGGGCTCCGATGTTTGCTTAAACAGGCCTCGCTGTGCGTCTCGATCCCCTCGTCGGCATCGCTCGACGAGCGTATCTTCACTCACGACTCTCGAATTTTTCTTCAATTGTTCATTCATGCGTCGTTACACCAAAGGCCTATAGTAAGCGCCGCGACGGTTGTCTCCAACCTGCCAAATCAGCCATTGAAGGAAAAACCGGCCTTAATGGGAAGGAGTGTAGTGGTTCGTGCATCCAATGATTGAAACCGGCCCAACTTGTTAGCACGGCTCGTTGTGAGTCTTGCCGAGTGGCCGGTGGTTTCGTAGATGGAGATCGTGGAATGAATCGTTTTAATCTTGTAACGATGGTTGGATTGGTGTGGGTTGTAGGTTCAGTTGTACAACCGGCTTCGGCGCAACATGGAAATCATGGCCATGAAGGCCACGGTCATGGTAATCACGACCATGGTAGTCACGCCAAGAAGGCGGTGCTGCCGAATTGCCCGGTTGCGAATGAGCCGATCAACTTGGCCCTGAGCATTCCGACTGATGATGGTCCGGTATATTTCTGTTGTAAAGGTTGCATTTCATTGTATAAGGAAAATCCGACCAAATACGCAACCAAGGTAGCGTCGCAACGAAAGGCGCTAGCCGACCGACCCAAAGTTCAAGTGACGTGCCCTGTCACCAAAGAGCCTGTCGATAAAAAAGTATTTGTCGAAACCAATGGCGAAAAGGTCTACCTGTGTTGTAAGGGTTGCGCAAAGAAGTATAAGAGTGATCCGGCGAAGTACGCGGGTGCTCTTGCGAACAGTTACACATTTCAAACCAAGTGCCCGGTCATGGGCGGAGATATAAATCCCAAGGTCTCCACCACGCTGTCAACGGGCGAGACGATCTATTACTGTTGTGCTGGATGTGATAAGCCGCTTCGCAAGAACCCGGCAAAATACAACAAGAATCTGATTTCTCAGGGCATTGTCATCAATTGGACTGCGGTCAAAAACGCCGATAGTAAAAAGGGTCACCACGACGGACACGATCATGGTTCTCATGGGCACGATGGTCACGACCATTGATACGGTGAAGAACACCCGTGAACCGACCACGCGCGTGCGCCACTGCTCTTGAGCAGTGTAGGACCTCGATACGGCGTGGCCGGAACCCAAAGAATTATGTGTGACAAGACGCTATCGCGGCGGGGAAACATACTGCTGAACGTCGCCCCAAGATGAGTACTCGGGGGGAGCAAACTCTATGATGAGCAAAGTGAGTGTAAATTCGCATACACTTTTGATGCTTAGCTGCGCTGCGCTCTCGAGTTGGATTGCCTGCGGATGTGTGTCATCCCCTCGACCTCCAACGTTTGGCGATACGGCAAGGCCGGAGTCGTTGCGCGCTTCATTGCCGATAAGGCAGACGTACCAAATGAATGCAAGCGTTGAAATTCCAACGCTGGATGATTCAAGCGGATTGGAGGATTACCTGGCCTTTGCGGCGCTCCGCAACCCGGGTCTGGAAGCGGCGTTTAACCTATGGAAAGCCGCCCTAGAACGTGTGTCGCAGGAGGAAGCACTGCCTGATCCACGATTCACATATCGAAATTTCATTCGCGAGGTTGAAACACGCGTGGGGCCGCAGAAACAATCTGTGGGTATCTCCCAAATGTTTCCCTGGTTTGGCAAATTGGCGTTGCGTGGTGGTGTCGCAGCCGAAGCGGCTCAGGTTGCGAGGCAGCGGTATGAAAACCAAAAGCTCAAGCTCTTCTATGAAGTTAAGGTTGCGTTCTATGAGTACTACTATCTTGGACGGGCCATTGACGTCGTCAAAGAGAACTACGAATTGCTTGAATACCTGGAGAGTGTTGCACGATCGCGATACAAGACGGCTTCCCTGAGTCATCCGGATGTCATCCGTGCCCAAGTCGAGCTGGGCAAACTGGAGGATCAACTTGAGTCGTTCCGTGATTACCTCGTGCCCGTCAAAGCAAGACTCAATGCAGAGTTAAACCGACCGACCGATGCAGAACTGCCTTTGCCTCGATCGATCCCTGAGGATCATTCAGTTATTCCCGATAAAAAGGTGCTCGAATGGCTGGCTCAAAATAGTCCCGTCCTGAAAGCTCTCGATCACGATATCGCACGCGCGAGGCGTGAGGTCGCACTGGCGAAGAAAGACTATTTCCCTGATTTCACTTTGGGTGTGGATTATACGGAAGTCGGTTCAGCGGCTCGTTCCAAACCGCAGGGGTTCGCCAACCCTGCTGCCTTGCGAAGTGCTTCTCGCTTTGGAGGAGGCATGGGCGACGTGATCGATGCATATGCGTTGGGTCGTAGTTTCAGTCCGGGAAGCCGGCCAGGAGACAGCGGCCAAGATGTCTGGATGGTGTCTGTTTCAATGAATATTCCAATCTGGCGTGACAAATACGCAGCTGGCGAGCGCGAATCGCGAGCGCGGTATTTAGCGGCAACGAGTGCTCGCGTTAAACAGGAGAATCTGTTGACGGCTGCAGTGCAACGGGCGTTGTTTGAGCATCGTGATTCCAAACGAAAAATTGCCTTGTACCGGGACGTGCTTATTCCAAAGGCGAAAGAATCGATTCACTCGACGGAAACGGCTTTTCGTGCTGGTTCGGTAGACTTTCTCGATCTTGTAGACGCGGAGCGATCGCTTTTGGAGTTTGAGTTATCTTTTGAACGTGCATTGGCTGATCGTGCGCAAAGACTGGCTGAGTTGGAAATGCTTGTCGGTCGATCGATGCCTTTGGAAGATGTCGCGACGGATGACTCGCCTCATTCGACCGATCCTGAAGATCGTGTCGACGCGGAGGCAGTCTCCTTCACGACGTCGCCGAAGAAAGGAACGAACAAGCCATGAGCTCCGCTTCCAGGAAAGCATGGGCAATAATTGCGAAGACGCCGTTGCCAGCCCTCCTAATTGTTGTTTTTGTTCTCGGCTATTCGTTCAAGGGTGCGATCACCGAGGCTCCGAAAAATGCCAGTAATGCGTCCATGGAGGGTTCGTCCGAAGACGTTGCGGAAGAAATCTGGACTTGTTCCATGCATCCGCAGATTAAGATGCCAACGCCCGGAAAGTGTTCGATTTGTGGCATGGATCTCGTTCTGGCGGAAGATAATGCGAAGCAGAAAGAAGAAGTCAAAGAGAAAGGAAGCCCGAAGTACGCCTGTTCGATGTTCTGTGTGCCACCCTTGTCAGAGCCTGGAGAATGCCCTATTTGCGGCATGGAAATGGTGGAGGTGGAGGATTCGGGAAGCGACGACCTTCCGGCACGAACGCTGACACTTTCCGAAAACGCACGAAAGTTGGCTCAAATCCAAACGGTGTCCATTGTACGCGAACATGCAACGGCTGAAATCCGGATGGTCGGGAAGATCGACTACGACGAGACTCGCATGGGGTATATCACTGCCTGGGTGCCGGGACGCCTCGATCGACTGTATGTCGATTATACAGGTGTTCCGGTTCAGAAGGGCGATCACTTGGTTTACCTCTATAGCCCTGAACTCGCGACGGCTCAAACTGAACTGCTCGAAGCCTTGCGGCGAGTTCGATCAAACAGGAACAGCGCGGGGTCCATTCTCGATGAAAGAGCAGAGAAGTGGATTGAGGACATTCGCGACAAGTTTCGGCTTTGGGGATTGACGGACGATCAAATTGCAGAAATCGAAACACGTGGCACGCCGTCAGATTACATGACGATTTATGCCCCGATGGGCGGAATCGTTATTCACAAAAACGTTCTCGAAGGAAGCTATGTAAAAACGGGAACGCGCATTTACACGATTGCCGATCTTGCGCACGTCTGGGTGAAGCTCGATGCGTATGAGTCTGACTTGGCCTGGTTACGATACGGCCAGGAAGTGAGTTTTGAAACCGAAGCTTATCCCGGCGAAACATTTACGGGAAAAGTCGCGTTCATTGCACCCGTCCTTGATGCCAAAACGAGGACAGTGAAGGTTCGCGTCAATGTGGAAAACGCAGATGGACGCCTCAAGCCCGAAATGTTTGTGCGGGCGATCGCGCACTCACAAGTAGCGGCGGGCGGTCGTGTATTGGATGCTGCGCTGAGCGGCAAGTGGATGTGTCCGATGCACCCGGAGATCGTCAAGGAAGAGGCGGCATCCTGCGACCGGTGTGGCATGCCTCTGGTACGAACCGAGTCGCTTGGGTTTGTCACGGTAAATGCCGAAGACGTTGAAGTGCCTTTGGTTATTCCTGCTTCCGCCCCACTGATTACCGGTAAGAGAGCGCTAGTCTACGTTGAACTTCCAGGTGAGCCAGGAACCTATCAGGGGCGCGAGATTCGTCTGGGGCAGCGAGTGGGCAGTCAATACATCGTTCTGGACGGGCTTGTTGAAGGCGAGCGCGTTGTTGTCAATGGAAATTTCAAAATCGACAGCGCCATGCAAATCAAGACAAAACCCAGCATGATGAGCCTGAGGGAAGAACAGCCATTGCCCTCCAGCGACGACGACATGCAATACCGTGGAGACGCCAATGCTGATGAAATGCCATCTTCCCGGCAAGACCTCGATCAACCGAAAGGCTCAAAACTAAGTATTCCGTTGGAATTCTCGCAGGAGTTTCAACCCGTTCTTGATGCTTATTTGAAAACCCAGGATGCGCTCAGTCACGATCAGCACAAAGCCGCGCAACAGGCCGCATCGAAGCTGGCTGAGGCGCTTGCCGGTGTAGACATGAGTCTGCTTGACGGCCAGGCTCACGCTATGTGGAAGACGGAGGCGGAGAGTATGAAAAAAACTGCCGGCGACGTTTCCGCTTCTGATGACATTCAGTCGGCACGGGCAGGTTTTGCGCTACTTTCCGAGTCGATGATCGTGGCGGCCAAGCGTTATGGCGGTGGTGAGCGAGCCGTTCATCAATTCCACTGCCCCATGGCGTTTGGGGATCGTGGTGCAGATTGGCTTCAACGAAGCGAAAAAACCGAGAATCCATACTTCGGCTCGACGATGTTCCGTTGTGGAGTGAAAAAGGAAACCATCGGACAGTCTTCGGCGGGAGGAACACGCGATGCCCGGGATTAGTGCGCCGGACCATCCGCCATCTCCGCCCGGCTTCATCGACAAGACCATCCGGTTTTGCCTCGAGAACAAGCTGGTCGTTTTCCTTTTCATGTTGTTCACGATCGGCTGGGGATTGAGGTCAGCGCCATTCGACTGGGATTTGGGCGGTCTGCCACGCGACCCCATTCCGGTCGATGCCATTCCAGACATCGGCGAAAATCAGCAAATCGTATTCACGGAATGGATGGGCCGTTCGCCTCAGGATGTTGAGGACCAGATCGGTTATCCGTTGACGGTTTCGCTCTTGGGCGTTCCCGGCGTTAAGACCATTCGTAGCATATCGATGTTCGGCTTTTCGCTGATCTACGTCATTTTTGAGGAAGACGTAGAGTTTTACTGGTCGCGTTCGCGCGTGCTGGAAAAACTTAACAGCCTACCTGCAGGTACATTGCCGGAAGGAGTGCGTGCTGGACTAGGTCCGGATGCGACGGCGCTTGGGCAGATTTTTTGGTATACGCTCGAAGGGCAGGATAAGGAAGGCAACCCGACGGGAGGTTGGGACCTCGACGAGCTGCGCACGATTCAGGATTGGTACGTTCGTTACGCATTGCTTTCGGCTGGCGGGGTTTCAGAGGTCGCGTCCGTCGGTGGTTTTGTCAAGGAATATCAGATTGATGTGGACCCGGACGCGATGCGTGCCCATGGCGTGTCGCTCGAAGAGGTTTTCAACGCCGTTAAAATGTCCAACGTGGACGTTGGCGCCCGGACAATTTCGGTCAATCGCGTTGAATATATCATTCGTGGCCTGGGCTTTGTGAAGACGCTTGAAGACATTGAAGACGCTGTCATCAAGGTCAACGACAATGTACCCGTATATGTTCGGAATGTCGCCAATGTGACGTTGGGGCCGGGCTTGCGTCGGGGTGTTCTGGACAAAGATGGAGCGGAAGCCTGCGGCGGGGTTGTGGTTGCTCGATATGGCGAAAATCCACTGGCTGCAATTAAAAATGTGAAGGCGAAGATCGAAGAAATTTCGCCCGGCCTGCCTCAGAAAACGCTGTCGGATGGAACGATCAGCCAAGTCAGGATCGTTCCGTTCTATGACCGCTCGGGACTGATCTACGAGACGTTGGGAACGCTGAGCGACGCGCTTTTGCAGCAGATTCTCGTAACGATCATTGTTGTTGTGGTTATGGTGCGTCATCTGCGCAGTTCCATACTCATTTCGGGGCTTCTCCCTCTTGCGGTTTTGATGTGCTTCATTGCGATGCGTGCTACCGGCGTGGATGCAAACGTCGTTGCGCTGTCTGGAATCGCCATCGCCATCGGCACCATTGTCGATATGGGGATCATCGTTTGTGAAAACATACTGAAACATCTGGACGAGGCTGACCCGAAAGCCAATCGGCTTGAGGTGATCTATACAGCTTCCAGCGAAGTTGGCAGCGCGATCCTGACCGCCGTCTCAACGACAATTGTCAGTTTCCTGCCGGTCTTCACCATGGAGGCGGCGGAAGGAAAGCTGTTTCGGCCTCTCGCCTTTACCAAGACGTATGCCTTAATCGCGTCAGTCATCATTGCACTCACCATCATTCCCCCGGCGGCACATATTCTGTTCACACGAAGTCGCGAGGGTCGCCGGAGTCTTACCTGGCTTTTTTACCCAATACTCGCAATCGTAGGTGTTGGGATTGCTGTTGGTTACGGGTGGATATGGCCAGGAGTGATGCTTGTCCTCATTGGTGTGTATGGCTCGCTTGAACCGATGCTGCCCGCTGTCCTCCGAAAGTTAGGCCCATGGTTCGCCAATGCAGTGGTGGTCGGTGCGGTTTTGCTCCTGCTTACGCAGTCGTGGCTGCCGATCGGACCTGAGAAAGGTCTGTGGCGTAATGCTATCCTCGTTGGTGGAACCATCGGTGCGCTGTTGCTTGTGTTTCAACTTTTCCAGGCGGCGTATCCTTTCGTGTTGCGATGGGCGTTGGATCACAAGGTGACCTTCCTCATGCTCCCCGTCATGCTCGTGATAGCAGGCGGGATGGTCTGGCGCGGATTCGACGAGTTGTTCGCGTGGATGCCTGAACAAGCGAAAGAATCAGACCCGGCGAAGTTTATTGCTGAGAAGTTTCCCGGCCTTGGCAAGGAGTTTATGCCTCCGCTCGACGAGGGTTCGTATCTCTATATGCCTGTCACGATGCCTCATGCGTCGATCGGCGAGGTAATAGATGTTCTTCAAAAGCAGGACATTGCTTTCAATCAAATTCCAGAGATCAAGTTGGCGGTTGGTAAGCTCGGTCGAGTAGAGAGTCCGCTCGATCCCGCGCCGCTATCGATGATCGAAACGGTCATCAACTATCACCCGCAATACTTGACCGACGACGCGGGCCATCGGTTGGCCTTTCGTTACGATGAGGCCACGAAAGATTTGTTTCGCGACAAGGATGGAACGCCGGTTCCCGCGCCGGATGGCGAGCCATACTTCGTGCAAGGTACTTACGCTCGTGATGAGCAGGGAGCTTTGATTGAGGAGGCGGGCGGGATGCCTTTTAGACTTTGGCGACCGGCGATTGATCCTTCTCTGAACCTCGGACGAGAGGCTTGGGCGGGGGTTAAAACCCCCAATGATATCTGGGACTTGATCGTCGAGGCGGGAAAAATTCCGGGGTCGACGACCGCGCCGGAGTTACAGCCGATTGCAGCACGAATTGTTATGCTCCAAAGTGGCATGCGTGCTCCGATGGGTGTCAAGGTCAAAGGACCAAGTCTTGAAGCGATCGATAAGGTAGGGCTGCAAATCGAGGGTTTTCTCAAAGAGGTTCCCTCCGTCAGGCCAGCGGCGGTAATTGCCGATCGGATCAAGGGCAAGCCTTATCTTGAAATAGACATCGATCGCAAAGCCATCGCTCGATACGGAATCAAGCTACGGCAGGTTCAGGATGTCATTGAAGTGGCAATTGGAGGCCGACGCATTACAACGACCGTTGAGGGACGTGAGCGATACCCGGTGCGCGTGCGCTACCTGAGAGAGTTGCGCGACAGCATTGAGTCGTTGGATAGAATTCTCGTTCCGGCGCCGGGTGGTGCGCAGATTCCGCTGATCCAGTTGGCAAAGATCGACTACGTCCGTGGCGCGCAATCAATCAAGAGTGAAGATACTTTTTTAGTTGGATATGTGCTCTTCGACAAGAAGAGAGATTACGCCGAAGTCGATGTGGTCGAGCAGGCAGACGCATACCTCAAGGCAAAAATCGCGTCGGGCGAACTTGATATGCCGGACGGCGTCAGCTTCACCTTCGCAGGCTCATATGAAAATCAGATACGGTCGGAAAAGAAGCTCATGGTCGTCCTGCCGATGGCACTGTTTATCATCTTCATGATCCTCTATTTGCAATTCAAATCTGTCGTAACGACAGGCCTGGTTTTCACCGGCATCGTGGTGGCTTGGTCGGGTGGATTTATCATGATCTGGTTTTACGCTCAGCCTTGGTTTTTGGACTGGGATGTGTTTGGTACGAGTTTGCGTGAGTTGTTTCAGGCTCACCCGATCAATCTGAGTGTCGCCATCTGGGTCGGGTTCCTTGCACTCTTCGGAATTGCCTCAGATGACGGCGTGGTCATGGCTACCTATTTGAAGGACTCGTTTGCCAAACAAGCGCCCCAAAACATCTCCGAGATTCGAGCCGCAACGATTCAAGCTGGGAAGCGACGGATTCGACCTTGCTTGATGACCACGGCAACGACGATTCTCGCACTCCTCCCTGTTCTTACATCCAGTGGTCGAGGTGCGGACATCATGGTGCCTATGGCGATCCCGTCGTTTGGAGGTATGACGATCGAAATCATAACAATGCTCGTCGTACCGGTCCTTTTTTGCACCTTTCAGGAAATTAAGTTCAAAGTAGCGAAAAGAGGCGCACAGTTAGCGGTTCAAATATAGAGGTGCGGACCTGAGACGTTCCTGACATTCGTTCTTCTCAAACTATCGACCAACAAATTTGGCCAGTGTCGGTCACTGGCGTTAGGATATGCCAGCCAGGGATGGCTTAAGCAGCGAACAGTCAAATGTAGCGATGAACAGCTTGCGTATTCGAGGGAAACCGTGCTTCTGAACGCTACAGTAAACTAGAGCTTGCTCAAGCCTTGCGGATCAAGTGAACTTATTCGAGGTTTGGTGCGCCTGGCTTAACAATAAGAATGCTATGGGAAAAGTAGTATTGACCGACTTGGACACAACCCGATGATCGAAGCTGTACTGTTTGATCTTGGTGACACACTTGTGCATTTCGACGAGACCGATCCGGGCCGACTTCTTCGCCACTGCGGGGGGCCGGTTCACGCGAAGCTCCTCGAACTCGGGCATAATCCGCCACCGCTGGAATCGTACCTTCGATACATTCGGTGGGAATGTGGCGGCGCTTACCTTGTCTCGCGGGTTACACAGCGTGAGGTTCAACTTGCTCGGGTCATTCAGCGCGCCCACGCACGAATGAACCTGAACTTTGATCTGGCGTACTCGGAAGAACTGTTGGCGGCATCCTTTCCCGCGTTGGAGAGCCTCTTTACGAAAGATCCGCAAGCCAACGATGTTATCGCGGAACTGTCAGGCGATGGATATCGTTTGGGTATTGTGTCAAATACCTGGCTTCCTGCATCTGCCGTGAAGGGATATCTCGACCACCAGGCGCTTTCTCCGTTCTTCGAAACGTGTGTTTATTCGTCTGCCGTCCGGTATATGAAACCTCACAGAGAGGTTTTTCGCTGTGCGCTGGGAGCGATGAACATTAATCCTGAGCGAACGGTATTTGTTGGCGATCGCCTGGATAACGACGTCATGGGTGCGGCACGAGTTGGGATGCGGACGATACTTTGCTTGCACGAGCACAAAATGCGTCGGTTTGGCTCTCAACCCGATCGGATTATCCGGGAGCTTCGAGAAATCCCGCAGATTTTGCGGGAGGGATTTGGTGATGCGCGCTGACCTTGCGCCGACGCATCTTCTCATCGCCTATGCGAACGGGATCTTCCCCATGGCCGACGAAGGAGACGAAATCGTTTGGTTTGCGCCGGACCCACGCGCGATTCTGGAGTTGAATGCGTTCAAGGCGTCGCGGTCGCTGCGGGCGGTCGTTCGGCAGGGTAAATTTCACATAACGATCAACCGTGCTTTTGATGATGTGTTAGAGCAGTGCGCAGATCGAGGCGATGGCACATGGATATCGCCGGAAATTCAACAGGCGTATAGTACGTTGCATCGACTGGGGTTCGCGCATAGCGTGGAAACCTGGCAAGGTGAATCGCTGGCTGGCGGACTTTATGGCGTAACGCTTGGGGGCGCCTTTTTCGGTGAATCGATGTTTCATTGCGTTACGGACGCATCCAAAGTTGCCCTGTTCCATTTAGTCGAAAGGCTGCGCGAGCGCAGGTTTGTACTGCTGGATGTTCAATTCGTGACGGCACACTTGCAGCGGTTTGGCGTGTCGGAAATTACGCGCCAGGATTATGAAAAAAGATTACGAATCGCGCTTTCGCATCGCTGCCATTTCGTGGATCGTACACCGACGATTCAGCGACTGCCGAACCAAGACGAAGAATGATGATGCAAGCTGAAGCCCAAGCTGTTAAGCAAGATTTGTTTTTGCGAAATATGCGTGCGCTGTGGCGGAACGATCCATCATTGGCGATTCGTGTTGATGCTGTGCCCGATGACGATCGCATTGCCGTTGAACCAACTCGCTCCGGGGCCTGGACGGCGAAGATGGTCGTGCCTTCGGGTGATTCAGTCTATTTGCACAGTCGTTATGATCCAGTTGCGGAAGCCGAGAAAATGGCGTCTGCGGTTCCGATTGAAGATAAATTCTGCTTCGTCCTTGCGGGTCTCGGACTAGGTTATCATGTTCGAGCGCTGTTCGAGCGTTTGCACGATCAGGCGATTATTATCTGCCTTGAACCAAGCATTCCACTCATCGCGGCCGCGTTGACTTGCCTGGATATGACGGACTTGATATCGAGTAACCGGTTCTTCATTTTCACGGATACGGACAAGACGCGTATTCATGACCGTCTATATCCCCACAACGCGCGGATTATGATCGGCACTCAGCTGGTCAAGCATGCCCCGTCGAGTCGCATAGCAGATGAAGCTCATCGCGAAATCATGAACATGGTTTCCGAATTTGTGACGTACACGCGGATGACATTGTCTACGTTGATGAGCAACTCCCGCGTCACATGCCAAAATATCGCCATGAACCTGGCTGCGTATGTGACGACCCCACCGATTGACATTCTGCAGAATCGCTTTGCGGGTAAGCCGGGTATCGTTATTGCTGCTGGGCCGTCTCTTTCCAAAAACATCGATCAGGTTGGTGCGCTCAAAGATCACGCGGTGCTCATTGCCGTGCAAACAGCACTCAAGCCATTGATGAAGCGAGGGATCATTCCAGACTTCGCCACGAGTTTGGATTTCCACGAAATGTCGCAAAAATTTCTTGAAGGTGTGGAAGGGCTGGAAAATGTTCATCTTGTCGCAGAGCCCAAAGCAACCTGGCATGTGATCGATCGTTTTCCGGGCCCTGTTTCCTTGCTGGATAATGATTGGGCCCGTTTGCTTATAGGTGACAAATTGGGGGCACGAGGGAGTCTTCAACCTGGCGCCACGGTCGCACATCTTGCGTTTTACCTTGCCGTGTATATGGGATGTGATCCGATCATTTTTGTCGGACAGGATCTTGCATTCACGGGGCATGTCTTTTATGTGCCCGGCGTTGAAATTCACCATGCTTGGCGCAGCGAAATCAACCGATTCCAATCGATGGAGCAGAAAGAGTGGGACCGGATTGCACGCAATCGGCAGATTCTTCGGCGGGTGCATGCGATTGATGGCGGGGAAATTTACACAGATGAATTACTTTTTACATACCTTGAGCAGTTTGAGAAGGATATTGCTGGCGTAGCAGCGCGAGTAATTGACGCGACAGAGGGCGGTGCTGCCATACGCGGGACGCAAAGCCTTACCTTAGCGGAAACAGCCAAGGCTTATTGCGCAGATAGGTTGACACCCGACTTGTTCGCTTATCGCAAGACGACTGCGTGGCGCGATCCAACGAAACTCGACGAAACTGAGCAAGAAATCAGTGCGCGCATTGATGAGTTGGACGAGGCATCTGCAGTTTGCGCTGAATTGCTCGAATTGCTTGAAGAATTGAAATCCTTAACGGATGACCCGAACAAGTTCAACCAAAGGTTGATCCGGGTGGACGAGCTACGAACCAAAGTGAGCCGAGAGAGCAGGGCGTATAAAGTTATCAGTGCCGCGACTCAGTTTGCGGAGTTTCGACGATATGCTGCGGATCGAAAAACGGTAGCCGGAGGTGCTACGGATGAAGAACGTGCGAAACGGCAGATTGATCGGGACGTCGAATTTCTGACATCTGTTCGCGATGGTGCAGATTCTGTTCGCACTATCCTGGCCGACTCACTCAATCGGGTCAGGAAGGCAGAAAGAACTTCATGAAAGTCATCGCGGCATTGGCAGCCAACCTGGAAATGTCTTCTATCGGGACGAAGAGCCGACTGAGCGCTGAACTTCATGGCGTGCCCGTGCTTCGTCGCACGGTTGAGCGGTTGATGCGGGCGAAAGAAATCACCGATATTGTCGTGCTTGCTCCGTCTGATCAAACGGACCAATGTGCTCAGCTGCTTCGCGGAACGCGTTCAACCGTGACGAGTTGTGACGCGTCGCCAATGCCCTGGGCATCTCTCGTGCAAACTTCGAGGAAGTGGGCGCTGGATGGCTGGCGAGGAGGTTTAGGTAGTACAACTTGTTTCGACGAATACACGGATTGCCGAGCTTTGACGGGGCTTTTGGATACGACGGGCGTGGATGCTGTGATGAGTGTCTCAGCCGCAGCACCGGTTGTTGATCCCCGTATGATTGACACGATGATTCAACACAATCGGCGTGAAACTGAATTCGCCGATCTGACGTTTGTGCAAGCTCCGCCAGGCTTGGCGGGGATCTTGTTGCGTGCGGACACGATTCGTCAACTCGCCGAGCAGAACATCCCGGTAGGTTGGACCTTCGCCTATCAGCCCGACAACCCGCGAAAAGATGTCATTTTTCTGGAATGCTGTTTGGAAGTCCCCATGGAAGTGCGCTATGCCGTGGGCCGATGCATCGCGGATACGGATCGATCTCTTCAACGGCTAAAGTGCCTTTTGGATGACATGGATGATCCGGATGCGGTCGCGGTTGGTCGCTGGCTTGCAGCGGCTGAGGCCAAAACATTCGAACAATTACCAACAGAAGTGGAAATTGAACTTACGACGGACGACCCCTATCCGGAAAATCTTCTCCGACCCGCTGGCTCAAAAATTCCTACCCGTGGTCCGATTTCAAAAGAGATCGTCAGTAGGCTCAGCCGAGAGGCGACTGCGATGGATGATTCACTGATTGTGCTGGGTGGGTTTGGTGATCCGCTACGTCATCCAGACTTTACCGGCATCCTGGCATCTCTTCGCGATACGTCCGCTTCTTCTAGTGGGCCTTTCGGCCTGGCGGTTCGATCGACGGGTGTGGACCTGACGGACGACAAGATCGAGGCGATGATTGATAATCGTGTGGACATACTCAGCATATCGCTCGATGCCTGGTCGTCCGACACCTATGGCAAACTGCAATCTCCGAATCATCCCACGAAGGCGAGCCTGGATTTCGTTCGAAAAAGAATGGAGCGTGTCGGAGAACTGACCCAAAAACGTAGCACCGCTAAGCCGATTGTCGTTCCGAGTTTTACGAAATCCAAAGACAATGTTCACGAAATGGATGCGTTTTATGATGGCTGGATTCGAAAGCTCGGCGTCGTAACCATTCAGGGGTACAGTCACTATGCTGGACAGATCGAAAACAGAAGTGTCATAAATATGGCTCCCTCAACCAGAATACCTTGCCGAAGATTACGTTCGCGATGTATGGTTCTGGCTGATGGTTGTGTGACCGCCTGTGAGCAGGATTTCGCGGGAATGGCGCCGATTGGAAATCTAAACGAAAACTCGCTCAGCGAGATATGGTCAGGCGGTGTGATGACAAAACTCCGAGATGCGCATCGAGACCATCGTTACGACGAATCTCCATTGAATCTCTGCGCAGCATGCGACGAATGGCATCGTCCATGAGGTGAAAGGAGATTTGGTCTCTCCCCCTTTTTCTTAATTCAAGGCTTATCCCACAGCTCGAAGTCGCTCTGTTTTCTCGTCGATATTGGCTAGCAGTTCATCGAAACTCTGGGCAAAAAGTTCGACTCCCTGTTTGCGCAGATCGTTTGTCACTTCTTCGATGGAAATACCCATCGATTCAAGCTCATCAATTAAGGCTTTCGCTTCGTCCACGCCTTGATCGATTGCGATGGAGGCGGTTCCGCCTTCGAGAGTCGCTTGAATGGTCGCGGGGGGAATGGTGTTCACCGTGTTCCTGGCTACGAGGCCGTCGACGTATCTGGTCGACGAATGGTTGGGGTTTTTAGCGCTCGTGCTCGCCCACAATGGCCTTTGCACTCGCGCGCCTTGCGCAGCCAGCGCTGCAAATTCGCCATCCGCCTTCTCGAAAACCTCTTGGTATCTTGCATAGGCTAATTTGGCATTTGCAATCGCTGCCTTGCTGAGCAGGTGATCGATGTTTGCACCGTTGTCTTGTTTCTCTTTCAGCAACTGATCGACGCGACCATCCACACGGCTGACAAAAAAGGATGCCACAGACGAGACGCTATCCAATTTGCCCCCTGCTTGATGATATTTCTTCAGGCCCGCCAAATAGGCCTCCATGACCTTTTCGTAAGGGCCAATCCCGAAGATCAAGGTGACGTTGACGCTGATTCCTTCGGCTATGATCGCTTCAATTGCAGGGATTCCTTCATCAGTGGCGGGCACTTTGATAAACACATTTGGCCGATCCAACTCCCCAGCCAGCCTTTTTGCTTCGGCAATAGTTCCTTGTGTATCGTAGGCGAGCTTGGGATTGACTTCCAAGCTGACGTACCCATCTACACCATTTGTTCGATCGAACACGGGCTTGAGGATATCCGCTGCATCCGTAATATCCGGAAGCACAAGCCCTTCATAAATGGCCATCCGATCCGATTGACCTTGGAGAAGTGCGTGTAGCTTTTTGTCGTAATCCGTGCTGCCTGTGATGGCTTTCATGAATATGGTCGGATTGGATGTCACGCCAACGACACCAAAATCAATCAACTCTTGAAGTTCGCCGGAGTCGATCATGTGTCGACTAATGTTGTCGCACCAAATTGATTGCCCTACCTCATACAGCTTCTTTATGATGTTGCTCACACCTTTACTCCAAACTTCGATTGGTTGCTCAGGATCAACGCCAACGTTTCCCAGATACATTGCGGAACCTGAAACGCAAGGAATGTGGGAACAGTCGATTATTGCAGATTATCCGAATTCCGGCACGTTTGGAAGACGGACCTGGAAGGGAATTTTCCTTCATAGAGGCTATATCATAAATGTTGTGCCGGGGCGCAGCTCAAACAAATGGTCATAAGAGTTTCTTGGTGGTTTGTTTGCTACGGCGCGCGAGTGCCTGCCTAAGCACTCTGGCTATTTTTCAAGAGGTCTGAAACGGTGACAAACCGATAGCCCGTGCCTTTCAATATGTCGATCAGGATTGGCAACGCCTCCAGGGTTGCCCGGCGATCGGGTTTCGCGTTTTTATCGCAACCGTCGTGAAAAAGTATGATGCATCCCGGCTTGATGCGTCGCAAGACGCGCGCCACGATTGCATCCGGCTTGGACCGCCCGGTATCGAGCGAACGCACGCTAAAATTGATTACACGCAAATGCTCTCGGCGCGTGATGCCAGACATGAAAAAATTGCGAAACCCGATTGGAGGCCTGTAAAGTGTGGGTCTTTGGCGTGTCGCTCGTTTGAGGACACGTTGCGCTAACGCGGTATCTTTCGTCAACGCTCGCTTGCTCCAAAGGTAGATGTGGCGAGGGTGTAGATAGCTATGGTTGCCGATTTCGTGTCCCGCTTCAACAATTGTTCGAGTGACCTGCGGATGGCGACGTACATATCTTCCAATGCAAAAAAAACTGGCACGCACGCCTCGATCTTTGAGAATGGCCAAAACATCTTTCGTAATTGGCGGGCAGGGCCCGTCATCGAAAGTAAGGGCTACCACCTTTTCTGTTGCTCCGGTACATTTCGACACTGTCGAACAGAACAGTGAAGACGCGGGATAAAGCAGGCCATACAGTGTCATCAAATGCATGCTTACGACCAACGCGGCTCCGATCCAGAGGCTCACGTTGGCTATATGAATTCCGACGAGGAGGACTAGGCTTAGAAGTGTCGTAATGGCAAAAAGGAACATGACTTAGTAAACGCGTGGCGGTGCCGTATTGGTGTCTGCGTGTTCAACCGGGATAACCCGGAACACAAAGAAGAGCAGTCCCGTCGCAATCCACTTGCTCAAAAAACCCACAATCACTGCTCCGATGAAACCGGATAGGGGAAACTGTCTTAGCATAGCCCATTGCCCATCGCGCTCTCCCATGGCGCCGGAAAAATCGGGCAAACTGAGATGCGTCAGCACATGACCCATACCCAGCGAAATTTTGAAGAGGAATTCCCCGACGGGGGTCAGAAACAGCAACGATCCAGCAATTAGTGGCAAAAGATGGAGACGAAGACGGAGCGCTGAATAAACGGCGAGCAGTGCCTGATAGCCTGGGACAGGCATAGCGGACATGAACGTCCCAATGCCGACAGCACTGGCGACGACGAGTTGTTGAAAGCGATCGTGCCGAAGCTGATGCCAAAGTTGCAGCGGGTTGATCCACCGAGCGAGTGAGAACCCATCGTCTGGGTGGGAATCGTTCGCGTCATTTTTTGAATCTGCGACGTACGTTTTTCGAGGCCAGGGAATCAGGCGAAGAATCGTTAGCCAGGCGTGCATCAGGAACCCATAGACGCCGTCGAAGACGGGCCGAAAGTGACTGACGCGGTCGTCGTCCGGCAGATAGAGACATTCGACCGGCACTTCCTTCACCGGCACGCCGGCCCAAAGTGCGCGCGTGATAATCTCCGCTTCGAATCCAAATCTCCCCGCCCTACAATGAACTACGTCAAACAGGGTTAGCGGATATACGCGAAGTCCACATTGGCTGTCCATGACGGTTCGCCCGGTTTCCACACGCATACCCAGAGCGGATAGCCACCAGCCTACGAGATTGGCTCCGGGTGTTTTGGACATTTGTCGTGCTCGACTTCCCAGCACGAGCGCACTTGGTGCTTCGCGTGCGACGTTGAGCAAAGGCGGAATGCCGGCGGGGTTATGTTGACCATCTGTGTCAACGGTAATGGCGTGTGTGAAACCTCGACCCTTAGCCTCCGAAAAACCGGTACGGAGCGCAACGGCCTTACCACAATTCTGATTGTGAGTGATGATGATGAGGTCCAATTCACTCAACGCCTTTTGCGCGAGGGTCAATTGCTCCGTTGTGTTGTCGGTACAGCCATCGTCCACCACGATGATGGGTAGTTTCAGAAATGCCAGCCCGCTCAGCACGTCAAGCAGTGTCGATGCATTATTGTACGTTGGCGCTACGATGACCGGAGAAAACCCCATAAATACCTACGTCTGAAAATGTTCAAGAAATACAAGAAACGAATTCGATCACCCGCCGAAAGTAATTCACATACGATGTCGAATTATCGACACCCCTAATTATCTGTTTGCCATCGAAAAGTGATTGTTCCAAGTCCAAAGCACACGACGCCGATCGCTAACAAGAAGGCGCAAGGCTGAAGCATTTCCGCAACGTCGAAACCGCGCCACACGGCACCTTCCATTGCAAGAATGGACCATCGTACCGGCGTGTAGGCGCCGATTTGCTGCAACCAAGGCGGCATAAAGAAATGCGGCACCATACCGCCTCCAAGCATCGCCATCCCGAGAAGCGCCGCCCAACTCACGCCGCCAACGGTCTGTTCCGTCTTGCCAAGTACGGAAAGGAGCATCATGATTCCAACAAACCCGGCCGCCATGCTCACGACCGCAAGTGCGAGCAGTCCGTAAGATTGAGGCTGAACATTGAAGAGAAAGTGTGCAATGGCAAACAGGATGGCAGCCAAACAGCACGATGTAATGAAACAGGCTCCTCCTTTGCTGGCCAATATCTGAGCGCGTCTGATCGGAGCGACACGCAAACGCGTGAGTGTCCCACGGGTGCGCTCGGTCACAAGCGACAAGCCGAATGTCGCAGTGCATCCCAAAACTCCCCAGATAATGCCTTGGGGGAATGATCGTTCGTAATGGTTTTGTTTCCGCTCTGGTGAATGGGGTGCATTCACGATACGAATCCACCGCTCAGAATGGCCATGGACAGAGGGCGTCAAATCCGAAGTCTTGGGTGTTTCTTCCGCACCCCCTAGGCTTGCTTCGACGCAGCGCTCCAGCCAAATTGGCAGGAGTTTGCCAGCTGGTGAGTTCGTACGTCCTGGCGCGAATTCGATTTTCCAATCCGATATGTCGTCTTCGGTCGACAATCCGGCGCCAACTCTTCTTGGAATGACCACAGCGCCAGCAGATCCACTGGTGTTTAGACGTTCGTTTGCATCATCGCGCGATACCTCGATAACTTCGATTGCTCCTATTCGGGAAAGTGATTCGATAAACCTTTGCGAGAATTCCGACCCATCTTCGTCGGTCACCAATAGCGTGAGTTGGCCCGTCCCAGCTCCGTGCCCTGCGAAAATCACGCCGAAGAATAGGGCGTAAGCGAACGGAAAGACAAAAGTAACGACAAACCCCGCGCGGTCTCGGACCAATAGCCGCAGGTCTTTGCAGATTAGTACGAACAACTCACGCATAGTATTGTCTGCTCAATCTCGACTTGCTCTTCAGTCCGCATTCGCTAAATCACCCGATTTTGATATCGCCGTGACCACCCATAAGCGGGGCACCAGCTCAGCTATACCAGGACCACCGTTTCTATGGGATCACTGTACGGGCTGTGTTCAATGTTTCACCAGTGAATTTGTACCCGCTTTACGGCCTTGGCAACACCCGGCCTCTGGATTGATGCGGTAAGTGCCGCTAGGATTTGGCTATCTTGACTGCACAAAGTTCACATCCAGACGTTATTGGCCGAATCGTCGAGATTATTCGACGGGATCTCATGCTAGGCCCGGAAACGGAGATCAATCCGGATACGCCCCTGTTTGGCGGGGAGTTCGATCTGGATTCGCTCGATGCGCTCTTGCTCATGCAAAGCCTGGAGAAGACATTCGGGTTCAAAGTGCCCACCGAAGCTTTTGGGCCGGAGGTTTTTAAGACCGTCGAGAGCTTAGCCGTTTTCGTTCAGGGCTTGAAAGGCCAGACCGAACAGCCAGGTTCCTAATGAAAACCGTTCCGCAAGAAATCCTGGACATGCTCCCCCATCGTCCGCCGTTTCGATATATCTCTGCCGTTCAGCATCTGGACCCGGGAGTTTCCGGCGAGGCGACTTGGGAATTGCACGGTGATGAGCCGTTCTTTTCGGGGCATTTTCCTGGCCAGCCGATTGTTCCCGGCGTGCTCATCGCAGAAGCATTGGCGCAATTGTCTGGGTTGGTCACCAGGGCTGTGGAGGTTAGTGCTTACAATCCAGAGTTACCCGAAGTCGCAGCGCCGTTGCCTGTGGGCAAGCTGGCTCACGTTGATGTACGATTTCATCACGTTGCCGTACCGCCCGTGACAATTCGTTTGAAGAGTATTTTTCTCAATCGGCTGGGAACCCTATACCAGTTTGAAGTTTATGCCTTCGTTGGCGATCAAATGGCATCAAAAGGCCGAATATCGCTGGTCTTTGGCGAACCGGAAAACGGTAAGTGATATGCCCGAGTGCGACCAATTCCTAAGAAAAACGTCCCTTTCTCCCATCTTATTGCAGTCGGCCGTTATCGTCGCGTTCTGGTGTATGTCGGCGACGTCTGCCAATGCCGACGAACGGACCAAACAGCTTCTCCAGGAAATGGACGGGAAGGCGTCGAACATCAAAGACCTTCGCGCGCATTTTGAAGAGAAAAAATTCACGGCACTTCTGAAGAAACCTCTCACATCTTCGGGCATCATCGCCCTCGCGGGATCACGCATGCTTTGGGATACGAAGCATCCTCACAGAACCATTATGGCGGTCGATAACGAAAAAATCCGAATCTATTACCCCCGCCGTCAGATTGTTGAAGAGTTCGAAATTGACGAAAAGCTGCAATGGCTTGCGGTCTCGCCGCTCGCGCAACTCACTGAATTGGAAAACCATTTTACGATCGAGACTTGCCAGGCAGCGGAGTTTGGTGAGCAGTACAAATCCGAAAAATACGTCGCATTCCGCTTGAAGCCGAAGGAAGCCGAGTTGCTTGAATATGTGGTACAAGTGGAGGTTGTTGTTGAAAAGGCGATTGGAATTGTCGTTCGTGCGATCGTTCTCGATGTTGACGGCGATCGGACGGTGCTGACGTTCTCCAAATTCGAGACGAATACCGGATTGCAGGAAAGCGACGTCCGACTCCAGCTTCCAGAAGGAACCAAGATCACAAAACCCTTGGCAGGGCTTTCCCGCTAATGGCCGGTCACCACGACGATCCTAACGCTCGGAGCCATTCAGGTGAAAAGAAGCAGGCGTTCGGATTCGTCCGCCGTTTCTCCGCCTCGTTTTGGTTGGCGTTCATGTTTTGGTGGACGGAGCATTACCCTCCTTTTGTTCTCCGAACACGGCGGTTTTTCCTCTGGTTTGCGTGGCGGTATTCGACGGTCATGCGCACCGGTACGTTGGCCAACGCCCGGCGCATTCTCGGTTCGGGTGCCTCCAATGAAGACTGCGAAGATCTGGCAAAGTCCGTCATTCGGAATTTCTATTTGGCTATTTACGAATTGGGACAATGTGCCCGACTCAATCAGCAACAACTTGCCGACCGCATCGACGGCGTTGATGGCAGGGAGCATTATTACGCAGGGCGTTCCCAGGCCAAAGGAGCCATTCTCGTAACGGCTCATATCGGTTCGTTTGAGTTGGGCGCCGCTGCCCTGATCGGAAAAAACGAAATCCTTCATGTGGTGTTCCAGCGAGACGTCCATCCTCGCTTTGATCGATTGCGGTCCAGGCTGAGACAGCAACTCGGGGTGCGGGAAGCTTCCATTGACGTTGGCTGGCAGCTTTGGCCTCGCTTGCGCGACGCGATTGAAGCTGACGAGACTGTGGTGATTCAAGGTGACCGTGTTATGCCCGGCCAGCAAGGCGTGCGAGTGCCGTTTTTCGATGGCCATCTTTCGGTTCCGCTAGGCCCGTTCAAGCTCGCCCAGATCACGGGTGCGCCAATCTTTCCGGTGTTTTCGATTCGGACCACAATCGGTAGAGTACGACTAATCATCGAAGAACCGTTGACGATCACGCGAGATGAAGGGCGGATCGATGGAAACCATCCCGCACCGAAAAAATTCGCCGCACTTCTTGAAGAACGGGTGCGAGCTAACCCCGAACAATGGGTGATGGTCTACCCGGCTTGGGATGAGGATCAGCATGGAAAAGACAGCACAGGGTAACAGTCCAGACTCCTCTGTGCCGGTCGTTATGACTGGCGCGGGTTTGGTCACATCCCTCGGCCTTGATCGCGAATCCACCTGGGCAGGCCTGTTGCAAGGCAAGAGCGGCATCGCTCCGCTCACTGCGATTGAGTCTGAACCGATTCCCAACAAAGGAGGCGGGCAAGCTCCGGATTTGCCCCGCAGTTTAGATTCTTCGGGGCGACGCGAAGCTGACTATCTCAAACTTGCGGTGAACGAGGCATTGGCCGACGCCGAGATAGAGGAATGCCTGCCTTATCCAGCAAGCAGGTGCTGCTGGTTGCTTGGCACGACGCTGCACGGAATGAGGCACGCCGGTCAATTCATTCGTGAGGATAATTCGGCGCTTCTCAAGTGGTTTCTGGCAGGGAGCGTTGCACAACAAGTCGCCACCGAGGCAAATCTGCAAGGCCCGGCTATGACGACGTGTTCAGCATGTTCCTCAGGGTTGGCTAGTATTGCCTTGTCGATGACACTCCTTCGTACTGGCCAGGTGGACCTTGTCATTGCTGGAGGATACGACCCGATCAGCGAATATGCGTACGCTGGGTTCAACAGCATGAGGCTGGTTTCCGACGATCGAATCCGTCATTTCGCCAGCGGCCGCGATGGAATGAAGCTGGGTGAGGGGTACGGAATTGTTGTGTTGGAGCGTGCGTCGGATGCGTACAAACGAGGTGTCACGCCGCTCGTTCAGGTTGCGGGGTATGGTGAATCCTGCGATGCGCACCACTTGTCCATGCCTAAGCCTGACGGTGAAGGTGCGGCTAGGGCGATGCAGGCAGCGCTTCGATGCGCTGGTATCACGCCGGAGGATGTGTCGTTTATCGTCGCACATTCTACTGCGACACCGAATAATGATGCTGCGGAATATGCCGCGCTGAAAACAGTCTTTCAGGATGGCCTTGCGAAAACGCCAGTTGCCGCTCTGAAAAATCGATTCGGACATACATTGGGGGGTGCCGGGGCGGTCGAGCTTATTGTCTCGGCGATGGCACTTCGAGATGATGTTATTCCCGCCTGCAGCAACCAGATGGCCGATGAAGTTGAGTTCGATTCACTGGACCTCGTTACAAAAGAACCAAGGAAAGGCCGATTTGCGTATTCTCTGAACACTTCCCTTGGCTTTGGCGGTGCGAACATGTGCGTGGTGCTCTCAAAGCCGACCATGCCCGCAAATGGGCAAGAGATTCAACCCGAAGGGATCGCTGCGACCTCGGCAGCGCGTGGTAATTGTGCCGAAATCGTGACTCAAGATCGCGACGTCTTGATTACG
>JAJDEA010000031.1 GCA_029260035.1 Phycisphaerae bacterium | reverse complement strand
CAGACTTCATCACTACCTCTTGATGAGCAAGCTGAAACTTACGCGATTTTTCGTTTGATTGATCCCCGACTTTTTTCATCTTCCCGACCTTTCGTATGATGCACAACTCGCACAACCACCGGCACATAATTCCGGGGCAGTTCCAACCTACCCGCCTCCAGCGTCCGTTGTTCGCCCGTTCGCCTCATGCGCTCGGAATCCCCGCCACCACGATGAGAAGCTAAGCAGCAGTGCCCCAAACCTCAGGATACACTCTACCAAAATGACAAGGTGAATTGCAAGAATCATCTTTGGCTGAGATTGGTCCTACTCATCAGCTTGAGCGTGTGACAAGGAGTCGTCGATCTTGTGCGTGAAATCGGCCCGTTCAGAGCTGATTCATCAAGCGTCGGGCTTCCGACTCGTGCGGAAGCGGCAAGTACCAGTGCCACCACCTGCGTAGCCCTTCAACTCAATCGATGGCTTCGCGAATCGCCTTTTGGTATGCCATAGCGATGGACGCGGCTCGACCTTCAGCGTAAGTCTGCGCAGACCAACGATACCCCAACGAGTCATTTTCCCGGCGAGGAATCAGATGAAAATGGACATGCGGAACTTCCTGCCCGGCTACTTTGCCGTCGTTGAGCAAGACATTGCATCCCGGCGAGGAAACCACTTCACTCATGGCACGAACAAGCAATGGCATTGCTCTCGCCAACAGAGCGCAAGTATCAGGCGGAACATCAGAAAGTCGTTCGAAATGTTCTCTGGGAGTAATGAGCAGATGCCCGTCTGCAAGCGGGCCGTTATCGAGAAATGCAATCAGCGCGTCATTTTCATAAACAACCGCGGCAGGAATCTCCGCTGCCACGAGTTTACAGAAAATGCAATCGGGTTCACGAAGCATGCGAGGCAACCTCCTGCGAATAATTCACAAAAGGAAGAAGTGACTCGACAAATGCAGAACACATGTTCAAGCCGAGCCGTTAACGAAAAATAAAGTCACCATCCAAGCCCTGCGAAACAACCACGACTACTATTCTGATGATTCCGCTTCAGGGTTGGCTGAATCTGATTCAGGCTCGTCTGATACCGGCGCTGGAGCCGATTTCTTCGATCCCTTCGCCGCCCAAGACTTGGCAGCTTTGATAGCCATTGCATATCGCGAATCAGCGCGTCGGCGTCTACTCGAACGCTGGGGCTTAGTCAGTGACGTTGGCGCTTCTTCATCTCCAACAAGCTGGACAATGGCAAGTGCAGAATTATCGCCTACTCGACGTTTTGCGAGATGGATCAACCTCGTGTAACCACCTGGCCTATCTTCATACTTCGAGGCAATGGTTTCGATCAACCGGTGGGTAACAGACTCGCCAGTAAAATCCAAGCGACCTTTAGGTTCTCCGGTTCGATAGCGCCTACCACTAGCCATGCGAAGTGACTTCCTTCGCGCTGCGTCAGATAGCCCTTCGTAGGTTGACCTGTGCTCCGAAGGTATGATCGAACGATCACTAAGCATGCTGTGAATCGCTCGGCGAACGCGAAGCGCTCCCGCTTGGTCGCTGTCTGAATTGAACTTGCGATACTTCACGGCAAGAGCAACCAGCCGTTCAGCAAACGGTCGAAGATTCTTAGCTTTCGGTACAGTCGTCGTTATCTGCCCATGCTCGAACAGATCTTGAGCCATATTGCGGCGCAATGCGAGCTTGTGCTCTGACGTACGATTCAATTTTCTAAGTTTAATACGATGTCGCATAGCCTAAATCTTCTATCACTTAACCTGTGTTCCCGGAGCCTGAAACGCGCCCCTCATCATCCATCGTAAACGCTGCCATTGGACCTGCCGAGGGATCCGTTGATGGCATCCCCTGATCAACTGGTGGTACCGGATCGCTGAATGTACTCGGCGGCACGGGACCAAAGGATGGCGTCACGTTGTCGTTGTGTTCCATCGGTGCCGGGGCGTTCATAGAATAACCGGCAGCATCGGCGTCAGCCTCGTCGCTTGGAAGCGAACCCAATTCCAAACCCAAGTCCTGCAGCTTGCGCCTGACTTCCATAAGCGAGGTCTTGCCGAAACTCCGAAAACGCAATAACTCGGCTTCTGTCAAACCCACGAGCTGCCGAATCGTCGTGACACGAACGGCTTCGAGGCAATTCGTCGCTCGCACCGAGAGATTCAGTACGGACACGGGAGAATCCAGGACCACATTTGCCGGTGCTTCTAATGAAGCCTCAACTTCTTCAGCGGGAGACCTCACAGCTGAAACCGTGTCGTCACCAAGCTCGTTGTGCATCACGAACGGATTGAGGTGCTTTCTCAAAATCAGGCCAGCCTCAGCAAGCGCGTCCGCGGGAAGCACCGAACCATTCGTCCATACATCCAAAATCAGTCGATCGAAGTTCGTTCGCTGCCCCACTCGCATATCCTCGGTTCGATATCGAACGCGAAGAACCGGAGAAAAAACTGAATCCAGGGGGATAACGCCAATCTCCTGCTCAGGCGAAAGGTTCTCTTTCGCCGTAGCATAGCCACGACCTCGTTGCACCGTAAACTCTACATTAAACGGCGTGTCAACGGAGGATGTAGCGATCAAGTGATCCGGATTGATTACTTTTACCGCCGGGTCCGTTTCAATCTCAGATGCGCGAATTTCGCCAGCCTTTTCGCGCTTCAGTGTCATCGTTTTCGGCTCATCCCCGTCATATGAAACGATGATCCCCTTGATGTTTAGTAGGATAGCCGTCACATCCTCAACGACTCCATCCATACAGGAAAACTCGTGATCGACGCCCTCGATCTTGATCGAAGTAATCGCCGCTCCTTCCAAGCTCGAAAGCAAGACACGACGCAATGAATTGCCAATCGTCGTGCCAAACCCCTGCTCAAAGGGTTCCACAATGAATCGCGCGTAGGTATCAGTGCTGACCGCAGGGTCGCAATCAACCCGACCGGGTAACTCAAATCCTCGCCATCTAATACGCATCCGGAGAACCTCCATCGGGATTAACGGGATTAAACCGGGTCCGAACCGGCTATGCCTGCACACTTGGCAGGCTTGCAAACTACCGGCTACACATCTCGATAATCAAATGCTCTTCGACCGGAATCTGAACATCCTCGCGGGTCGGCAAAGCGTTAATCGTGCCTTCAAGGGCTTCAACATCCAACCCTAGCCAACTTTGCATTGCCGGCGCACCGTCACCAACAACGCTTCGTATAAATTTCTTACTGCGCTCCGATGGTTTCACCGACAATCGATCGCCCTGGCCAATCAAATAGCTTGGTCGATTGTTCCGGCGACCATTCACATAGATATGACCGTGAGCAACTGCAACGCGTGCGGCACGCCGCGACGGTGCAAAACCAAGCTTCCAAACAGCGTTATCCAGACGACGCTCCAGAATACTCAGCAGAGCCTCTCCGGTATTCGTCTTGGCACGCTCCGCCATGCGAAAGTAAATCATAAACTGACGTTCGAAAACACCGTAATAACGCTTCACCTTCTGCTTTTCGCGCAGACGAATTCCGTAACCACTCGGCTTTCGACGGCGCCAGCCATGCATGCCAGGAGGACGATTCCGCCATTGCCGTTCCATCGCGCACTTAGCCGTCTCACACCGCACGCCTTTCAGCATGAGTTTTATGCCTTCTCGACGGCAAAGGCGACATACAGGACCAATATAACGACCCATGTTTCTGTCCAGATAAAAGAGAATTCTGTTTTCAACAAAAGGGGCCAAGCCCCAGTCACACCGCCCACAAACGGCAATTCAAATTAAACACGTCGTCTCTTGGCAGGCCTGCATCCATTGTGAGGCAACGGAGTCACATCCTCGATGGAATAGATACGCAAACCGGTGTTTTGCAACGCCGTCACTGCGGAATCTCGACCACTGCCCGGACCTTTTACGCGAACTTCGATTTCTCGAATGCCAAATTTCTTGGCTGCATACCCTGCCTGCTCAGTGGCACGCTGAGAAGCAAAGGGAGTACTTTTTCTCGTCCCCTTGAAACCAACCGTTCCCGCAGAGGCTTGGCACAACACATCACCATTCATATCTGTAATCGTAATCAAGGTATTGTTGAACGTCGCCTTGATATGCGCTATGCCACGAGAAACATTGCGACGGACTTTTCGTTTACCAGCTCGCTTTGCCACAATCCGACTCCTCTATCTCTGCTACCGAAGTTCCTTAACGCTCTTCTTCCCTGCAACCGTCTTCTTCGGACCCTTACGCGTACGCGCGTTGGTCCGAGTTCGCTGACCTCGGGCTGGCAGGTGCGTTCGATGCCTCTGCCCTCGATAGCAACGTATATCTTTTAGTCGAGCGATATTAGACTGGATGGCTCGGCGAAGATGTCCTTCAATCTGATAATCATTATTCAGAATACCAGCAATGCGAGTGACCTCTTCTTCGGTCAAATCCTTAGCCTTGCGACCAATCTCAATCTGTGCTTCTTTTAAAACCTTAAGCGCAATCTGCGGCCCCACACCGTAAATATACCGGAGCGCGAACTCGACGCGTTTATTTGGGGGAATATCAACACCTGCAATACGTGGCACAGTCGAACTCCTTATCCTTGTCTTTGCTTATGCCTGGGGTTCGTGCATACCACGCGAACAACCCCCTTCCGCTTAATGATCTTGCAATTTTCGCAGATGCGTTTAACGCTCGCTCGCACTTTCATAACCTTCTCACCTTGCTACAAGAGAATTCCGAAATGGAATCACTGCCCGTCCGTCAGAATCTCCGCCCCGCCAGCCACAACAGCCAGGGTATGTTCAAAATGTGCCGAAGGCCTGCCGTCGCGAGTCACAACGACCCATTTATCCGCATCACCATAAGCCACATCATGGCCGCCAAGATTAACCATCGGCTCGACAGCCAATACCATTCCTTTCACCAACTCGAAGTCGCAGCGCTCTTGGTTTTTATCCCAAAAGTTTGGCACTTTCGGCTCCTCGTGCATCTCTCGGCCAATACCATGGCCAACGAAATCCCGGACCACCGACATGCCTTGACTTTCTACTTGCGATTGAATGGCCTTCGCCACTTCACTCCACATCCGGCCAGGCTTCATCGCATCGATAGCCGTCGCCAACGCTTCTCGCGTAACCTTCAACAAATTGGACACTTCGTCGCTCACCGCACCAACCGAAAAGGTTCGAGCTGAGTCGCCGCAATATCCACTGACACGAACGCCGCAATCGATACCGACGATATCACCCTCCACAAGGGGACGATCATTCGGTATCCCGTGTACCAATTCCTGGTTTACGCTCGTGCAAAGAACCGCAGGGAAAGGAAACCTCGCCTGTGGATTTTCAACACCTTTGAAAAGAGCCGTTCCGCCAGCCTTTTCAATAATCTCTTCCGCAACGGTGTTCAGCTCGGCAGTAGAAACACCCGGCTTAACCAACTCATCCATTCGCTTGAGGACCGCGTGTACAACACCACCCGCCGTCCGCATCAAATCGATTTCTCGGCGACTCTTCAGTATGACGCCTTGCCGTTGCAGTTCCACAGCTCCCATCCGATGCCCATACCCAAAAACTTATCGCCGATTCCACAACAGAGGATGTCCTCCATGAATCGACTCAGAACCATTCCAAGCTATGCCCTGCCGCCCTTGATCGGACTATCACCGCCAAGGAAGCCCTTGTAGTTACGCATAATCAAACTCGCTTCGATCCGCTGCACAAGATCAAGCGTAACACTAACAATAATCAGCAAGCCCGTGCCTCCCAGGAAGGCGGAAACGCCAAACGGAATACTCATAAACTGAGCAATCAGGGTCGGGATAATGGCGATCAGTGCCAGGAATCCTGCACCAACATAGGTAATCCGTCCCATGACTCGCTCGAGATAATCAGCGGTTCGCTTGCCGGGACGAAGCCCCGGTATGAAACTGCCGTAATCTCGCAAATTATTGGCCATTTCTTTAGGACGGAACTGAACAGTCGTCCAAAAATACGCGAAGAAATAGATCGCAAGAATCTCAGTTACAATGTACACATATTGCCCGGAACCGAAGGCTTCACGCAGGAAAAACCAGAAGGAGTTCGGCCAACTGTTTGCGATCATCCCGAAAATGATACCCGGAAAAATCATCATCGAGCTGGCAAAAATAATGGGCATCACACCGCCATGATTTACGCGCAGGGGCAGGTAGTGCCGCTGCCCGCCGTAAACCCGACGACCTCTCGTTTGCTTGGCTTGCTGGATGGGAATACGACGTTGGGCTTGTTGAATCAGAATAGCACCTGCAACAACAGCAACGAACATCACGACAAGAAGAATAACTGCTGGTACGTCCAACTTGCCAGCCTCTGCCGTCGCCTTCCAGGAGATGTTCTCCCAGATGTAAATCACGGCGCTTGGCATTTGAACCAAAATGCCCGCTGTGATGATTAGCGAAATACCATTGCCAATGCCGTACTCATCAATCTGCTCACCCAGCCACATTAAGAAGACGGTGCCCGTAGTAAGCATCAGGAGTGACATGATCATGTACATGAATGTCATGCCCAGCCAAGCGCCTTCAAACTGATTGAAAAGAAATCCTTGCGACGCGAGGTACTTCATCCAGAACATAGCTTGAACGACACACAATCCTACGGTCGCATACCTTGTATATTCCTGAATCTTCTTGCGCCCGCTATCACCCTCTTGCGAGAGCTTCTCAAACGCAGGAACAACGGTCACTAGCAACTGAAAAATAATCGAAGCGGAGATATATGGCATGATCCCCAAGCCAAAAATCGTACTCTGCCTGAGGTTACCGCCGGTGAAGATTTGAAAATACTGCATCAAATCGCCAACTCCGCCGCTGCCATCTCCCGACATTCCGCCGCGCATGGCCAATTGATCGATACCGGGAACCGGTACGCCAAACCCAATACGATAAGCACACAACATACCGATCGTAAAAGCGATCTTGTTGCGAAGCTCGGGAACCTTGAATATATTTATAAATGTTGCAAGCATTTCAGTGAGATCATCTCAACAAACCGAGTAATCGCTCGTTTTGGTCATCCTTAACAAACTCTTGCTTCACCACCAGCTGCCTTGATTTTTTCTTCCGCAGACTTGCTGAATTTGGCAGCATCGACCTTGAACTTCTTTTTCAGCTCCCCATTCCCAAGAACCTTGATTGGCATCTTTAGATTCCGGACCAAGCCCGCTTCAACAAGAGCCTGAGGTGTCACATGCGCACCATTCTCAAAACGTTCATCCAATGATGCCACGTTTATGACGCTGTATCGCGTTGCAAACAGAGCATTATTGAACCCGCGCTTGGGCAAACGGCGAAAGAGCTGCATCTGGCCGCCCTCTTGAAAACCGCGTGTTCCAGAGCCGGACCGCTGACCAAATCCTTTGTGCCCCCGGCCAGACGTTTTGCCATGCCCGGAACCTCGGCCTCGCCCCACACGTTTTCGGCGCTTTTCCGCGCCGGCAAGTTTTGTTATTTCGGTGATATCCATGTCTATACTATTATCCCGCCAACTTCACGCCGCGCAGTTCTTCGACATCTTCGCGCGTAACAAGTTGCTTAAGTCCTTCCAACGTCGCACGAACGAGATTCTTCGGGCTATTTGAACCATAGCTCTTGGTCAACAGATCCGTGACACCCGCCAATTCCAAAACAGCGCGAACACTCGCCCCGGCAATCACGCCCGTACCGGGACTGGCAGGCACCATCACAACATGACTCGCACCGAACCGACCGATCACTCGATGCGGAATGGTGCCATTCACGAGTTTCATGCTACGCATATTGGCGATCGCTTCGCGGCGCCCTTTATCGACGGAACTTGGCACATCTTTCGATTTGCCATAACCAACGCCCACACTGCCGTTACGGTCTCCCGCAACAACCAACGAGCCAAAGCTAAAACGCCGACCACCACGCACAACCGTCGCACACCGATAGATGCGCACGACTACGTCATCATGGGGACTTTCATCTGCGTCACGACCCCCTCTTGGAGGTCGACCGCCCTTTTTGTCAAACCTTGCTGGCGAATCACCCACTGCGATATCCCTCTAAAACTAAAACTTCAAACCGGCTTCACGCGCGGCATCAGCCAACGCTTTTACGCGACCGCCGAAACGAAACCCGCCTCGATCAAAGCACACTTGCGTCACTTGCTTGGCCTTGGCCTTCTCGACAATGGCAGCACCAACAATTTTCGCCGCCTCAACATTGCCGCCACCTTTGACCAACTGATCTCGCAAATCCTTCGCCCTGGAACTGGCCGAGCAAAGTGTCATACCCTTGTCGTCATCGACGATTTGCGCATAAATATGTTTACCACTACGAAACACGGTCAACCGAGGCCGTTCACATGTCCCATGGACGCGTTTACGTATCCCGATGCGTCGCCGGGTTCGACGTCGAATTGAAAGATTCTTGATAGCCATCGTACAATCTCATCCAAGCCGCAAACAATTCGGCTCTATTACTCGTGACGCCTAAGCACCGCCAGACAAAGCCTTACCTTGCTTACGCTTGACCTCTTCACCTCTATAACGAATCCCTTTACCCTTGTAAGGCTCCGTTTTTCGCAAAGCGCGAATCTCCGCGGCAAACTGACCAACAGCCTGTTTGTCGTAGCCTCGAATGAAGAGTATGGCAGGGTCCGTGTCACCTCGCGTCTGTTCCTTCTCAACAACCACTTCAACACGGTCGGGAACCTGAAGCTCGAACTGCGATCCGATCCCACGCCGTCGCCCCATAAAGCCAACATTCAAATGAAGGGTGCGACCAGCGAGTTTACAGTTATAGCCCGTACCATAAATCTCCAGGCATTTCTCGTAGCCCTTAGATACGCCTTCGACCATATTCGCAACCAGCGCTCGAGCAAGACCATGATTCGCGCGACTCTGCTTGCGATCATCAAGCCTCTTGACGGTAATCAAACGATCTTTCTCATCAAACGCAATTTCCGTCGAATCCGGTGAATCCAAATCCAGATTCCCTTTCGGACCACTGACGGAGACCTGCCTCCCTTTGATGGAAACATTTACGCCCGTTGGAACGCCAATTGGTTTTTCGCCTACACGCGACATCGCGTTGGTTCCTTGTCCTGCAAGCAAGCCTTCCGAAACCCCAATCAAGGATCTCTGTGCCTACTACTTACCAATCTATTCTAATACACCGTGCAAAGAAGCTCGCCGCCAACGTTTTCATCGCGGCACTCTCGATCACTCAAGACGCCTTTGCTTGTCGATACAATCGCAATACCCAAGCCATTAAGGACGCGAGGCAATTCAGCCGTCTTCCGGTACAAACGTCGACTAGGCTTGGATCCACGCTGGATATCGTGGATCACGTCTTCGCCACGATTGCCATATTTCAATTCAATACGCAGGATACCTTGAAGCTTATCCTCAACAACGTCGAACGTCGAAATGTAGCCTTCTTTGCGAAGAACCTTCGCGATTCCCACTTTCAGCTTCGACGAGGGAATGTTGACAGACTTTCTCCGCGCACGTACGGAATTCCGTATTCGAGTCAGCATATCGGCGATCGGATCAGACCACATCGTTCTTATCTTCCTTTACAACCGGGAATCCATTCGTTCTTTTTTACCAGCTTGCTTTGCGTACGCCAGGAATCAACCCTTGCAACGCCATTTCTCGAAAGCAGATGCGACATATTCTAAACTTCCGGTAGACCGCCTTGCTCCGCCCACAAATCGCACACCGACGCACATGCCTCGATGCAAACTTCGGAGTCTTCTTGGCCTTATTTACCCACGCTGTCGTTGCCATTAATTCGCCTCTGTTTTCCGAAACGGCATACCAAACTTGTCCAACAAAGCACGGGCATGAGCATCGCTGCTCGCACTCGTCACAAAGGTAATATTCATCCCCTGCGTAAATGTAATCTTAGCTACATCGACTTCAGGAAAGATGGACTGGTCAGGAACACCCATCGAATAGTTGCCTCGACCGTCAAAACTACGCGGGTTCAAGCCACGAAAGTCACGCAAACGCGGAATAGCCGTATTGATGAGCCGATCCACGAATTCATACATGCGCTTGCCACGCAGGGTCACCCGACATCCGACTTCCATGTCTTCGCGGAGCTTGAAATTCGACACAGCTTTACGCGACCGCCGAATCTGAGCTTTCTGCCCCGTGATAGTAGTAAGGTCTGCGGAAGCGGAACCCAACCGATTTTTGTCAATGGCTGGCGAACCGGTCCCCATTGAGATGACCAGCTTCTTCAGCCGAGGAACGGCCATCGTGTTCGCGATGCCCAAATCCGACTTGAGCTCCGGAAGAAACTCTTTTTGATATTGTTCTAACAGCCTCGCCATGAATACCTCAAACAACTCGCGGCTAATTCGCCGACGCTCAACCCGCTGTACGCTCCGACCTTGTCAACTCATGAAGCACCGTACCTGCCGTCGTCACTCGACGCTTAGATACGACTTTTCTGTTGTCGTCATACTCAACCTCGAAATGCACGCGACTTCCTTTGCCTGCTGCGGAATCGTACGGCAAGACATTTGAAATATGAATCGAAGCTTCTTTTTGAACACGCCCACCCTGCGGATTTCGCCGCGTCGGTTTGACATGCCGGAAAACCATATTAACGCCCTCGACAACAACAAGTTTACGGTCCAGGTCGATCATCAAGATCTTCCCCCGTGCCCCTTTGTGGTCACCGGCGATTACTTCCACCAAATCATTTTGTCGAATGTGCAGTGCCATAACTATTACGCATCTAACGTTAGAGAACCCGTCGATCCACTCGACCAAGAAACAAGAAGAACAAGCCAGCGCAACTAAACGACTTCTTCCGCCAATGACACGATCTTCATGTAATTCAACTCACGCAGCTCTCGGGCAACAGGCCCAAAAATTCTCGTGCCTCTCGGCTCGTTTTTTTCGTCAATCAAAATAACGGCGTTGCTATCGAATCGGACGTAACTCCCATCCACTCGCCGTGTAGACATTTTCATCCGAACCACAATGCCTCGTGCCTTACGACGCTTCGCGCGGTCGGCTCTATCTGACCCACCTGAAAAATCACTGTTCGGAAGTGATTTCTTAACAGTCACCAAAACGATGTCCCCAACCTTTGCGGACTTCAATCGGTATTTTCCGCCACGGGAAGTACTGCCCTTGTAGACGTTTATCACCATGGCACTCTTGGCGCCGGTGTTATCACAAACGTCTACCATCGTCTGCATCTGAATCATCGTTACGCCCTAACCAACTTACGAAACTAATCTTCGTCGAACCTCGTTGACGCATATTCCGACAACAAGAAATAACTACTCCGAGCGAATGATTTTCATCAAACGCCAACACTTGGTTTTCGACAAACGTCGGCAATCCACCACTTCCACAACATCACCCATTTTTGCTGTGTTTTCAGCATCGTGGGCATGCAAGAAGGTGCTTTTCCGCATATACTTGCCGTACTTCGGATGCTTAACGGTATAGTCGTATCGAACCTTAATGGTCTTGTCACCACTCTTCGAGACCACTTTACCGGTTCGGCTAATGCGGCGACCTCGAGTTGCCGTGTCCGATGTTTGACTTGCCACCTGATTCATTAGCTCTTACATCCTAACTTGGGCAATACCCGACTCACCCTCTTATACCGCTCCACGACTCGCAAGCGCTTCCAAATGTCGCTGCTTTTCTTCGATGCCCTTCTCGCCGCGAGAACGGAGAACCGTCAAAACTCGAGCAATGTCACGCCGAGCCTGCGTCAACAAGAAAGGATTTTCCAATTTCTCTGTCACCGCCTGAGACCGCAACTCGAATGCATGCTTGCGCAGGTTTTCCAATTCCGCATGCAATTCTTCGGTCTTCATTTCACGGATTTCACTAATCTTCATAAAACTAGCCTTCGCTTCTTCCTACAAGCCATGCCGTCGAACAACGAAACGACACCGGCAAGGCATTTTATGAGCAACACGCGCCAACGCATTGCGCGCCACAGACTCTTCGACGCCGGACAATTCAAAAATGATTTGCCCCTCTCGAACGCACGATACCCAATAAGCAGCATCGCCTTTTCCTTTTCCCATCCGAGTTTCTAGCGGCTTAGACGAAACCGGCTTATGCGGAAAAATCCGAATAAAGACGCGACCTTCACGGCGAAGATAGTGGGTGGCAGCAATTCGACCGGCCTCAATCTGACGACCCGTGATCCGGACATTTTCCATGGTCTGGATGCCATACTCACCGAAGGAAATGGTATTCCCTCGCTGCGCGCGGCCTCTCAGCTTGCCACGCTGGCTCTTGCGCCACTTTACTCGTTTCGGCATCAATGCCACAACAATGACTCCCGATCAAATCGACCTACAACACAACCAACAAGATCGAACTATCCGCGCTTCCCACGACGGCCATCACGTCCGCGCGACGGGCGCGGCGTATCTTCAAGGGTAACTTCTTCCCCGTAACGTCCCAGGTTCAGCCACACCTTGATCCCAATCGACCCATATTTCGTCCGGCAAGTTGCAAAGCCGTAATCAATATGTGCTTGCAAAGTATGCAATGGAACCGACCCGGCAATCTGCATAATCGTCCGGGCCATCTCGGCACCACCGAGACGCCCCTTGCAAAGTATTTTGATACCCTTCACACCCGCAGTCATCGCCGTTTCAACACGCATTTTCAACACACGTCGAAACGCTGCTTTTTTCTTCAACTGCTCGGAAATCGACTCTGCGATCAGTGTTGCATCGCAGTCGGGCTGTTTGATTTCAACAATGTTTAGCGAGATGCGACGATCAATAAGGTCCTCCAACGCATCCTTGAGGCGATCAACTTCAGCTCCTTTTGGACCAATGACCAAGCCAGGTCTCGCCGTATGGAGAATAACGCGAACATCGTCACGCGTTCTTTCAATCTCCACTCGAGCTACAGCTGCATACGGAGGCTGGCGATTCAAACGCGCATCTACAAAATCGCGGATATGTCGATCCTCGACAAGAAAATCAGCGTACGCCGCCTTTGGGGCATACCAGCGCGAACGCCAGCTTTCAGTGATCCCTACGCGAAAACCAATCGGATGTACCTTTTGTCCCACAACGGACTCCTGCTGGCCCCAAGGCCGCCAAACAAACTTATCTTTCTGATACCGTCACTACAATGTGACTAGTCTTTTTCTGAATAGGATGCGCTCGACCACGATCCTTCGGACGCCAACGCCTTTGATAGGGCCCGCCGTCCACCCTGGCCGTGGACACAATAAGGTTGCCCATTTCAGCCTCTTGCTCATCCGCGTTGCTCATCGCAGATCGCAGGACGGCTTGAACCATTCTCGCGGCTCTGCGATTGTTGAATTCAAGCTGTTGCATAGCGCTATCACAATTCAGCCCACGGATCAAATCAGCGAGGAGCCGAGCCTTGCGAGGACCAATGCGAGCATACATATGCTTAGCTGTCCACTCTCGTGTTTCTGCCATTTTTCCAATCCACCAAGCCTCATTCGAAGCTCGCCCTGGCCACTACAGTTACTTCTTGCTACCAGCATGGCCGCGAAAGATCCGCGTCAGACTGAACTCACCAAGCTTATGGCCGACCATGTCTTCCGTAACGTATACCGGAGTAAACGCCTTGCCGTTGTGGACGTCGAATTTTTGTCCCACAAACTCCGGCACGATCGTGCAACGTCGCGCCCACGTCCTAATCGGAACCGTTGACCCAACGCCCTTCGCTCGCATCACCTTCTCGAAGAGTTTCTCATCAACAAACGGGCCCTTCTTTTGTGAACGTGCCATGGAAGTTTCCCTAACTTTTCCTATCACGTCGTTTGACGCGTCAACTGCCGTTCGACGAAACCGTCGCGTTCAGCCGATCCTACTTATCTATTTCTTGGGCGTCGGCAACTGGCCGTAACGCTTTGTCTTACGCCGGCGCAAAATCCGCCGATTTGAAACGTTATTTTTCCGCCTTGTAGACCCCCCCTTCGAGAGGACACCAGTCGGACTACATGGATGGCGACCGCCACCGCTTCGCCCCTCACCACCACCCAACGGATGGGCCACCGGATTCATCGCGGTACCACGAACATGGGGCCTACGCCCGCGATGCCGGGATCGCCCTGCTTTGCCCCACCGAAGATTCTGATGCTCCGCGTTGCCAAGCTGGCCAATGGTCGCACGACACTCTACGCGAACTTCGCGAGTTTCGCCGGAAGGAAGAACGAGTACAGCCCACTTCGGGCTACGAGACAACAATCGAGCCGAACCTCCAGCAGTTCGAGCGAGCTTGCCTCCCTGGCCTACATTTAATTCGATATTGTGAACGTCAAAGCCTAACGGAATGCTTTTGAGTGGCATCGCATTGCCGACTTTCGGCTCTACCTTGTCTCCACTCTCAATCTGGTCGCCCGCCGTCATACCCTGCGGGGCGAGGATGTATCGTTTTTCGTTGTCTTCGTATTGGATCAAGGCGATACGACAGGTCCGGTTTGGATCGTATTCGATCCCAAGAACCGAGCCGACCTGGCCGTCTTTGGATCTCTTGAAATCAATCTTTCGGTAGATCCGCCGAGCACCACCCCCACGATGACGCGCGGTAATACGACCGTGATGATTCCGACCCCCGCGTCTGGACAATCGCTCGCAGAGCGATTTCTCTGGGCGCTTGTTCTTATCAGTAAGTTCAGAGAAATCACTTACCGTTGACGCACGCCTGCCAGGCGAGGTTGGTTTATATCTCTTTATTCCCATCGTGCCATTCGAGCCTTTTGGCCCAATCCGACGGCATAACAACAGCCGTCAAAACCATCTAAAACAAATCTATATGAAACTCCGGACGAAGAACAATAATCGCCTTCTTCCAGTCCGCCGTTTTTCCGACTTTGAAGCGAACGCGCCGAGCCTTACCCTCACGATTCGCCGTACGAACCGAGCGCACCTTCACTTTGTATATCTTCTCGATTGCTTCTCGAATCATCGGCTTACTGGCCTTCGG
>JAJDEA010000004.1 GCA_029260035.1 Phycisphaerae bacterium | reverse complement strand
TCCAAGATTCCTGCAAGGCTGAGAGCCGAGATCGGCGCAGATGACGTTTTGCAGGAGGTGTGGATTGCCGCTTTTCGTACGTTTGGCACGTTTCGCGAGGATAGCCCCAATGCGTTCTCGCGATGGCTTTTTTCTCTGGCAGACAGCAAGCTGATCGACGCAATCCGCACCGCCAGCCGGGTCAAGCGCGGCAATGGGGCCGTCCACCTTCGCGGTTCGCAGCAGAGCCGGTCAGGCCTTCTCAATCTGTTCTCGCGTATCATCTCTCCAGTAGGCACGCCCAGCGCCGAATTGGCAACCAAGGAGGCCATCAGTGCCATTCAAATAGCGATTTGCAGCTTGCCAGAGGCTCGGAGAGATGCAGTTTGGTTGCATGACATCAAAGGTCACCGCGTCTCAGATGTTGCCAGTCGCATGAAGAAGAGCGAGGATGCCGTGCGCGGGCTGTTATACCATGGACGAAGACAAATCCGCGACCGCTTGGGCGATGGAAACCAGTTCTTCAGTAGCGAACGCCCTGCCAACGTACCGGAGAGGCCTGCTTAAGCATGTACCGCGTCCACGATTCCCAGCGAATCTAAACCATGGAAACTACGGATCGTCTGAATGCTGTCGTTGAGGAAGTCATACGTTTACGCCGATCGGGCGTCATCGTGTCATTCGACAAGATCGAAGCGAAATATGCAGATCTGATGCCGGAACTGCACGATCGACTTCAATCGCTTGAAGCCATAGAAGAAGCTCGAAGTCGCGCACGTTCCCAATCAAACAGCTCTTCCGACGGCGGATCGCGGCCAGATTCAGGAATGGCGATCCTTCAAAAAGCGCTTCCTCAATACGAAATCCTTGACGAGATTCATCGCGGCGGTCAGGGCATCGTGTTTCGAGCCGTACAGGCATCCACCCAGCGCATCATCGCACTCAAGGTGATGCTTGGCGGTCCATTTGCGTCCGACCGGCAAATCCAACGGTTCTCGCGTGAGGCTGAACTGGTCGCTCGACTCCAGCATCCACATATCGTGACACTTTTTGAAAGCGGGGTGGTTGAAGGGCGACCATTCCTGGCCATGGAGTATGTGGATGGGCAAACCATCAACGATTATGTACTTCTTCACGATCTTGGCGTCAGGGATCGCGTCGCACTTCTAGCAAAAGTGGCCCGGGCAGTCCATGCCGCGCATATGCATGGCGTGATCCACCGCGACCTAAAACCGACAAACATCCTTGTGGATGTCGAAGGGCAACCGCGAGTTCTTGATTTTGGATTCGCCAAAGACTCCTGGAGTGAGCCAACTAACGATTTGGGCGAGTCGATTTCGATTGAAGGGCATATTGTTGGCACATTGCCCTACCTTAGCCCGGAACAAGCGCGAGGCGAAGGTGCGGTAGACATGCGCTGCGACGTGTACGCACTTGGTGTCGTGCTCTTTCAGTTGATCACCGACACGTTTCCATATTCTGTTGACGGCAGTATCGAGGAAACCCGGCAGAACATTCTAACGTCCGAGCCGCAAACGCTTGGCCAGGCACTGCGCTTACATTCTTCCGACGTGCTCGAACCGGGTGAAGTCATCCATAACGATTTGGAGGCTGTCGTTCGCAAGTCATTGGAGAAGGAACAAGCTCAACGCTATCAAACGGCCGGAGATTTCGCAGATGATCTGGAGCGTTTTCTGTCTGGCGAAGGTGTGCAGGCCAGAGCAGATAAGACGCTCTATCTTCTGCAAAAGAAAATCCGACGATATCGCAAGCAAATGCTGGTTACAGCCTTGGTCACAATGGCGTTGTTTGTTGGCTTAGCAAGCACCTTTGTGATGTGGCGTAGTGCGATTGGACAAACCAGGACTTACCAGAAAGCTCTTTCGATGGCGTCCTTTGATCAACTTGCCAGCGTCGATCGCGACGCCGGACAGACTGAAAAAGCCATCGACGGGTTCAACATGATTATTGAGCTCGGCGAAACTCTGCCCGGCGATGACCGGTATGTCCAGGAGTATCTTTACAAAGCGCACCACAAACTGGCTGAAATCTATATGGGAGACGGCATGCTGGCGAAGGCCCGTCTCCATTGCACCACTGCTGTCAATATCGCAAATGCGCTGGTCCGAAAGAATCCTTCAGACGATGAGTGGATACGCCAACATGCGTTTTCATTATTGCTCTTAGGGAAAATGCATCTTCATGGTGACGAGCTCCTGAAGGCCATAGATTGCTTTACACAGGCGACAAGAGAGTTTGATCAGATCCTTTCGCGCCATCCGGGAGAAGCTCAGCATTTGCGCTCACTGGCGTCTCTCAAAAGAGAACATGGCAAGGCGCTACGGAAATTGAAAAGATTCGATTTGGCCATTGAAAAGTATCTGCTAGCCGTTGCACTCAGTGAGGCCGCATGCGAAATCGAAAAAAAAGGAGATAACCTGATTGACATGGTTGCCTCACTAAACAGCCTTTCTGCTGGCTATATTAGCAGAAAACAAAAACGTGACATCTGTGAAGCACAACACCATCTCCACCGTGCAGCCACGATCTTGGAGGAGTTGCGCATCAACCAGACCATATACCGTCAGAGAGACTTCAGCGATCTGGAGCGAAGAATCGCACACAACGTAAAAATCGTTAAGAAATACGATTCTGAATGTGACTAGGGATTTGCAGTTACTGTTCCCTCAGATGGTTCATCTTCGTTTTCGGCGGTCGGCAATGGGTCAGCGACGAGCCGCAAGCTATAATCAAGTGATGCGGTCAACGTAAATGGGCCTTGCGCTGGCGTGTTGCCCACAAGACTGAAATCAAGATCATCGTCGCCTTGAGTCATCGCGTCAGCAACACCGCTGATCGGAGGAGGTTCCAGATAGTCTGAATCGCTAGGGTTCGCACTGGCGACGTGCCATAGTCCATTGGATGTGTCAACAACCGGGTTTGATATGCTCCACGATGCAATCTCATTTCCGATCGAGTCGAACTCCGTGATCGTCGCTTTCAAAACTTTGTAATCTACATATTCCGGCGCGAGATACCATTCCATCAGTTCGAGATCAATCCTGTAGATCACAGCGCTGCTTGGATCCGTTGGCGTCTCTCGAATGCTGTAACTTACAATCTTGTCAACGATTTCTAACGCCATCACCGATGAACCCGAGAGACATGGCAGGACACCCAAAGCTACCATTATGACGTGTTTTCCTATGCGGCCCGATTGTAGCGTCGAATTCTTCATTTCTAGTTCCTTTCGTTTTGAGAAGTGCGCAGTCCCCTAGCGCAAACTGCAAAAGCCATCGCAACGAGCGAATGGTCAATCACAGAGAATTCGTCAGTTCGAGGTTTCCTTCACTTGACGAAACTGTTTCTGGTTAGTGAATTCCTGTTGTGCTTAATAACGACAAATCCATGGCATAGCGCACACATGAGAAAAAAAGTGCATGCGAATTCGTTGGACCTGTCGTGAAAATCGATTGGGTCAGCCGATGGAAGAACGGGTTGACGGTTCAGGAAGTGCCGGAATCGTTGCACGAAAGGGTCCGGCGATCCGATGCTCAAACGTCAATGACTGGCGATTTCGGTTGGAGTTAAGACTTGGAGTGTTCGTGAAAATGCATCAGCTTCATAGCGGAGAATGGATATAGATCAAACGAGCCACAGGCCGTTTGCGCGGACAGCACAAGAAGAAGCTAAACTTTTGGTCGCATAGCGAATGCGGCGAAATCCAAATGACCCGGCCCTCAACTGTGGGTACTACAAGCAAGCGCCTCGGCGCGACCGATACGATGGATAAAATACGAAAACGCAACAGAATCAGCGCTTGTCATCTGCATGATTACATCTATTCGTGGGTGGCCAAGAGAGAATTTACTCCGGTGTATTCAATTCGTGGAGTCAATCACGCGATGTTCTTCTTCGACCAAACCGTTTCGCAATCTTATCGACGCTGATTGCACCCTCAAGAAGGGCGACGCCATATAACTCTATCCGATTGTTGACCCGCAGCTTGGCATAAATCGAGGTCGTCTGGTTTCGTATGGTTTTTTCGCTTCTGCGCAATTTGTATGCTACCTCGCTCATCGTCATGCCTTGACACAGCAGCCTCAAGACCAAGTTTTCTCGGGGCGTTAAATTAGGAATATCCACGTCTCTTCGGCTCACATTGACACCGTAATCATAGGTACGCTTGGATCGCCTTAACAATCCGTTCCGATTCGATGACCTGACCCGCTGAAGAAAGTAGGTCGGCCAAAACACTCCGGTATTACAAACGATGAAACCGTCGCGAGGCGCACAAGAAAACTTCGTTCCAACATTTCTTCTTGGTGCCGCAGTCCAAGGCACTGCGTGCAAACCTCCCATTCCACGAGCCTCAGCGAGCAGATACGGGAGTACCAAGCGATTTTTGGGGACTTGAGAACCAACAATGACGTATTCTTGGGTGTAGATACTGAGAACCAATACCAAGGCACAACAGGAGTGATTCATTGGGTTGCGAGTACTAAGGGATTACCCCTAGTTTTTTAGGTCAAGACTCACGGTTGCGTGAGAATACAAGGGATCTCCCCATATCAATTAACAGTTGATGAGCGATAGCCCTATTGCTATTTGGGCGATATCACCTACATAACAGATAACGTCCACCGAAGCCTGTGTGGCCATCGCTTGCGCATAGGCAATCGCATCAAAGGGATCGTCGCATTCCCGGCCCCAAAACGGTGACGATTGCACAGCATTATGAAATCCTTGATTGCAGTCCGTCGTCGTTCCACGGAAGTTAATCGGGTATCGATTTGCCCCGATTCGCCAGACCGCCCCATCCCGTCCACCGGGGTGCTCGCACAGTCTCGATTGACTGACGCGATGAGGGCGGCCGGAGCAACCTGAGAAGGTATTCTGCCAAATAACCAACGCTGCTCGCCATCGACCGTCCTCTTTTTTCATCAATCAACTCTGACGCCCTGTTTCGGCATGTTACCGGCTGCTGCCCAACGACGGCCTTACGTTCGTTATCAATTCGCGCCATGAACACAGCGTTTCGCTTTGTTCGCAGTGGAATGTTCACTTGCCGCCAGCCTCCTCCGGGCCATGTCAACGTATTTCGGATTGAGTTCAAAACCCAAGTACCAACGACCGAGCCGTCTGGCTACGACGGCCGTGGTTCCCGCACCCATGAATGAATCAAGTACGACCCCCGGCTCAAACCCGCGTTTGCACCGGCAGCCGAGAACAATCTGCTTCGTGCCCTTCACTATCTCCCGTTCTCTTTGCTTGGCCGCTGGCACCTCGTCTCTCCCAACGGACCTGACAAAGGTCTGCCTTGTCAAGCGTGGTGTGCCGCAGCGTTTGCAGACTTGGCGTGGGCAGCCCGCAAGAATTGGCCGCTCGATGAGTTTTTCCGGGAACATCGCAAAATGCCCGAGCGTTGACGATTGCGTGGCAATCGGCCAGAAATCTCCAGGATTCCTGCCCAAGGGATGGAGCGACCCGCGTCGATTCGGATTGAGGCCGAGTTGTTGGTCACGATCGTTCAAGCGCATGCGTTCATGTTTCGCTGGTCGTGTTGTCTTGGCACCAATGCTCTTGTGCGGAACGCGTACGGCATCCAGATCAAAATAGTACTTCGGTTGTTTTGTAAACAGAAATAAATGTTCCCATCCGCACGCGAAACGGTTCTTGGCGCTGGCTGGCATGTGGTTGGGCTTGTACCAGACGATGTCATTTCTGAGGATCCAGCCGCGCGCTGTCATGGCAATGGCAAACCGTGCC
>JAJDEA010000030.1 GCA_029260035.1 Phycisphaerae bacterium | reverse complement strand
TTCGGGATTGAGGAAATCCGCTTCAGGTTTTGAGGATTGGCTGTGCAAAAAGTGCGCTAAGGCCCAACGATACTACGGGAAAAAGGGGTGGCAGAGAATTCTGGACGGCCCAGTACCATTCTCAGATGAAGAGCTTGCCATTGTCGATGCAAGGCGGAAGTTCGCCTGGCGCGTGTTAGGAATCTCAGGCGTAGGTGACGTCAGATTCGAAGTTCATAACGGTTCCGATATGCTTCTGCCGTATCTCTCATTGGCTGTGAAGCACCGCGACGACGATGAGCCGTTTGGCGGGGTGAGCTTGGCTGTGTCGCATATCGCCCCCGGCCAGACTGGAGTTGTTGAGCAGGATTGCTACAAGGAATCCACAGACCCAACGATGATTGAAATAGTTGCGGAACCTGAACCTGGCCCTGAAGACAGGGATCAGTATTGGGAATTCAGGACCGTCTAACCCGAATGTTTGCCGTCGCGTTTTCTGCTAAGCGAGCTACGGCTGGTTGATTATCCATCTGGATCATCCATTGCTGCATGAACTTGATGCCACTATAACGACTTAGCAATAGTAAAGGAAGATGATTCACCTACCCTGGGCAACCTGAGGATGCTATGACATTAGAGGAACGTGTTTGCCGAGTCATTGATCAGTCGAAGGATGTAATTTCTGCGGAGGGCTTAGCTGAGGTTTGCCGCTATCGTGATTACGATGAGATTGAGATTGCCTTTGAAGGTTTATTGATTGAATTGGCGGAAGCCGGCACTAAGCCGCCTGGCTTTGACTACGATGAATGGGCGCAACTTCTTAATGATCTTGGACTCCGAGAGGAGTCGGTGCTTTTGAACGACTTGTGGGGCGTCTTTCAGAAATGGGCGAAGTCGGCCGATTGACGGATGTTGTAATGCTCAGATATTTGGATCATGTATTTTCCAAATATTGGTTCGAGTTGCAAGCGGGGTAGGGCGGGGCGATGACATGCCCAAATCATCCATTGCTGCATGAACTTGATGCCACTATAACGACGTAGCAATAAAAAAGGCAGATGATTCGCCCGCCCTATGCAGCGAGTACCGAGTTGCAGAGGATTAAAGACAGCGAATCCAATCATTGAATAGGGAAGGCTACAATGGAAACGAATCCGGTCGATCCAGTACGAGACCTGAAAAAGCTATCCGAAGCATTGGGCCTTCCATATGAGCCCCAAGACTGGGGAATAGTAAACGCCGATGCTGCCAGGACCGAGGAGTTTATCGATTACTATGAGGTGCATGTGGAACTTGGACGTACTCAGCGGTTCCAGTTGGGAGAGCTAGTCCTAGCCTCCGCCAACGAAGCGTGGATTGTGGGAAATCGGAAGTCTTCAGGCATTCTCAAGGCATTCCTTGAACGCCGCGGTTCCGATTTCCAGTTACATATTGAGTATTGGCGGGGTCTTGATGATCCAGAAGAATTCCCTTTGTCGGCATGGTTGAAAGAGCATTTCCCACCTTGATGTTAGCAGCCACGAAATTGATCCAGATGAAAACGTCGATTGTTGGCACGGTGTCTGTGTTCCAGCGAACCTCGAATCACGACTAACAGGATTCCTGACTCTCAATATTCGTCGCGTCCATAGCGTACAAATGGGTTGAGGTTTATTGACGAAGTCGTGCGGTATTGTGCGAGTGCCGTGGTTGTGGCGCTTCCAGATTCTTACAGACGAAAGATGTCATCATCTTCGTCTTCATCGTTGTCACTTTGGTTCTTCCAGCTGTCCGCGTCGCTGGCTTCGTCGATTTCCTGCTCCATGTGTTTGAACAGTTTTTCCTGTAGCGGTGCGAATCGGCGGTACATGTCCAGCGTAGCCTGGTGGGACTGGGTCATTGTGGTAAGTTGGACGAGTTGGAGCTTGGCCAGGCATTCAGGCTCTTTGACTGTCGAGAACGCGTCGCACATCAGGATCGGCGACCCGTCAGTTGAGCGGGTGAAAAACTCACAGTCTTGACATTGGTACATGTGTGTGAACCTCCTACATTACCCATCCGTATTATACACCGGAAAAGACGAAAAGTCTTCACCGAGCCGGCTGGCTTTGGTTACTGTTTTCGTGTGGCTGAAATGTTTTTTGTTGAAATTTGTCTTGCCAAGAGCGAGATAATGTGGAACACTGTAGGCGCGGGCGGCTAAGCGTCGAGGCGAAATTCAAAAGTACCCGAAAGCATGATATTCTGTTTGCTTTCGTTAGATGGTGCGAGCCTGCATTAGCCGCAAAAAATAGTTCTTCATGTACCGACCCTTCCCCCCAAGGGTCGGTTCCCCCAAGGCCCGGTGCACCCCGCCGGGCCTCTTTTGTTGCGCATCCCAGATTGATCGAGTGTAAGGTCGATTTGTGGAAAGCCCCCGAAAAAACTCGGGCAATCGGATGTCATCATTGAATAGCGTTTGTTTTATGCTGGAAATCCGTTGCATTCGCTTGCGCCGATGCACAATTTGATTGCCTTCACGGTCGCCCATGGGGTACAATAAAATGGGGTGCGCTTGTCAGAGTTACTCGAAGGCGGCGGTTTCTCGAAAATGTCGCGTAACAGCGAACACTATGGTCCGGAACGTGATGGCTTGGCGATGTACGTTCAACTGATTCCCGTCTCGCGTTGCAATCGTCGAATCTTCACGGCGTTCCTGCAATTCGTATGCTTGTGCGGTTTTCTTTCCATCCATTTATCTGTTGCTATAGCCCGCGAACCCGAACCGAAAGATCGTTCGACGGGGAGTCCTTTGGCCGAGGCAAAAGCGCGCGAACTGCAATCGGCGGTGAGATTCACCGATTTTTCGGATAAATTCAACTGGGACGAGCAAACTGAGTTCATTGACCGCGCGCTGGATAATGTTTGGGAGCAATATGGCTGGAAGGATGATGCGGATCGATATGCTCTCAAATTTGCACGTGACATATCAGCGATCCCTCCCTGGAAATTCGTTGATCGATTCAATCTGGCATCGAAGCGACTCGCTGACCGATATGAATTGAATTCGGCCCAACTCAGCACGCTTCAGAAATCCTTGATTCGCGAGGTCAGCGCGATGGTGTTTCAAAATGCCGATCTCATGATGCAACATGCCAACGAAATGTTCGACACGCGCATGCATGGAAAGCCATTTACATCTGAGCAAATTGCGGGGTGGGTGAAGGAATCCGATCATCTTGTGCCGTTGGCTCGTGATGCCGCGGATCGAGTGATCGCGGAGCTTCGGTCGGAGCTGACCGAGGACCAGCGGGAGATTCTTGATAAAGATGTACGGAGTTTCGACAAACGATTTGGAGATATTGTCGAGGCTCGCAAGCGTTGGGCGGCGGGAGATTGGCACGCTGAAGATTGGGGGCTTGAGGACGATCCGATACAGAACTCGCGTGCGCGAGGAATTTTAGAAAGCGCGGCTCGGGCAGATCGAGCCAAGGACAATAAGGGATCGCCCGATGTCTTGGCTGATGGCAAGTCTGTTGTGCTGCCAACCAAATGGGTAGACCATGACCCGGCTACATGGATTGCGTACCGGTTGGATTTTCAAAAGAAATATCGGCTTAACGCGGGTCAGATTGATACGGCGGAGTCGATTCACATTGAACTTCGTGATCGTGCAACTGCGTACTTGAGTACGAACAAGAGTGCAGCAAATGAGGTTGCTTATTCCGAACGAGGGCGTCACGAGACGTTCAAGCCGGTCAGAATGATGTTTGAGGAGTTGCGGGTTCGGCTTGATGCGCTCTTGACCTCTGCGCAGAAACAGCTTTTTCAGCGTCGCCAGGGTTGAAATCGGTTAACTTCGTGACCTTATATTCTTGATTTGTCCTGTCCGGCGAAATACGATTTGCCGATTGATCTAATGGTACGGTTCTCTTGCGCGTTTGTTACGCTGTCGTGAGAGCAAAGCGATGTGTTATCGGTCTGTCTGGAAGGAACTTGGCGTTGGTAGGCAAGGTGTGGTTACAAGTTGCTTTTTGTGTTTTTTTCGCGACCACTCTCGGTAGTCGTCTTGCGATCGCACAGGTGTCCACGTCCGGGCACGCGGTGACACGCGTGGATGCTTACGGAAATGCCCGGCCTTGGTATCCCGAGCGGCGAGTGCCTGGTCGATATCTCAATAACGCGCAATACAAATCCCTTCGAGGTGCCCAGGCTATTGGGCGCCGGACAAACCAACGAGGTGGTTATTCCCGCTTTGCTCATGGAGGTGTCTCGGTTGGCTCGCGTCTAAGCCCGTATCTCTCCGCGATCGGACGCCGTTCATACGCCTTTCCTAGTGCTGGTGCCATCTCTTCGTCTCCATGGATCAGTTCAAGAAACGCGCCGAAAAATAGCTCGGTAGATATTAATCGAGTCTTGGCGCGGCGCTTTGTCTTAATGGATGAATCATCACTCTCTGCACCAATTCGTCGTATCGTCAATGACCAAAGAGCCGGTTTGGGGTTGGCTCCCGACTCGACCGCTGTTCCTATGAAGTATTTATTTGATACGATTCCATCGACGCTGGGTCAGTCTGGTGTTGAGGCGACTACCGGGCCTTTGATGGAAGATCGCTTAAGCACCCGATTGAGTCTCGCCGTAGATGTCAAGTACTCGACTTCATTGGAACGCGCTTGGAACCTGTTTGGTAAAGGTGAATACCGTTCGTCGGATCGCGCGTTTGAATATGCGACGATTGTCAGGCCTGATGCACTGGAGCCACGAACCGGTCAGCTATTCTGCCAAATGGCCATTGGATCGTGGCGGACGGCTGAGGCGACACTCGGGGAGATTGTTCGACGAGACCCTTTGCCGTTTGAATTGGACCTTGCGATTGCCGATCGATTCAGCAACGTTGAGGAATTGCGCAGATTGCGTCTGCAAATCGAGCTATACGCTCAAGCGTATGATGAGTCTTCGACGTTAACGGCCTTATTAAGTTTTTCATTCTGGCATCTGGGGGACAGAGACGAGGCACTGCGTGTCGCGGCGAGACTGGAAGAAAGCCATCCTGGAACGAAACTGGCTCGGTGGCGAGCTGAGATGGACCGATTGTTGGCTATCCAAGTGATTGAGGAACAGCCATAACCGAGGTTGCTCGAATTCACCCAAAAAACCGAACGGAGTTGGCGTCAATCGTTTTTCGCATGGCGTCCCCAAGGCCAAAGTCCCGTTGACACCAGTTGGATTATTAGAAGACACGTCTATGACAAATGATCCGTTGCCAACATATGCAATTCGGCACCGAATGAAGCTTGTCGTATGCGCGCATGCAGTGCTGTTTTCTGCTGCTCTCTTTGCCTCGTTTCTTTTGGCATACAATTTTCGCTGGGTTATTAAAGTTGATGGAGAACCGGCTGTATGGTTTTACACAATGTTTCTGCCACTGCTTGGCATTGCCGTTCCTGTAAAGCTTTGCGTTTTTCAATGGGGAGGGCAGTACCACGGAACGTGGCGATATGTCGGATTGCGCGATCTATATGGCGTTATCCGCGCGACATTTGTAAGTACATTTTTGTTCCTCGTCTTGTACTTTGCGGTGGAGAACATCTGGACGAGTTTGTATGGATATCCGCTGATCGACAATCCTCCGGGCCTAGCGCTGTATCAGTCAGCCATCTTTGCGTTGGATTGGGCTGCGACCATCGCCTTTGTCGCGGCAGCCCGAATTCTCGCTCGTTTCTACTATGAAGATATCCAACCTGGTCGAGTCGCGGCGCCGAAGACACGGATCTTGATTGTGGGGGCAGGCGATACGGGCGAAGCTGCTCTTCGCGAATTGCTGCGAATGCGTGAAGAGCGATATGACTGTGTAGGCATTTTGGATGACAACGCAGCGCGCTTGAATGGCCGAATTCACGGCGTGGAGGTTATAGGCGAAACATCGCAAATCCGCGAGATTTGTCAGGAATATGAAGTGCAAGAGGTGTTGATTGCTGCCGAGAACGCGACACCCAAACGGATACGTGAACTGGTCGAACATTGCGAGGGGACTGGCGTACGGTTTCGTACGTTGCCCGCCATTTCAGACGTGATGGAAGGTCGCGTGAAAGTCAGCCAAATGCGAGACGTCGAAATCGCGGACTTGCTTGGGCGCGATCCGGTTGAGTTGGATACCGAAAAAATCGGCGATCAGATCATGAACCGAGTCGTGCTTGTGACCGGAGCAGGCGGGAGTATCGGTTCGGAGCTTTGCAGGCAGATCGCCTCATTTGCGCCGAAGCGATTGGCGCTGGTCGAGCGATCCGAAAATGCTCTCTTCGAGATTGATCGAGAGTTACGCGGAATCGCAAAGAACTTCGAAGTGATCACATACGTTGCTGACATTGCGGATAAGGCCAGGCTTCATTCTATTTTCCAAAAAGAAAGACCTGCAACGGTGTTCCACGCAGCCGCCCACAAGCACGTTCCGATGATGGAGTGCAATGTCGGAGAGGCGATCAAGAATAATGTTTGCGGCACGATGACCGTTGCAGATGCCGCCATGGCTGCGTCCGTGTCTAGAATGGTGATGATCTCGACGGACAAAGCCGTGAACCCAACGAGCATCATGGGGTGTTCCAAGCGTGTCGCGGAAATGTATGTTCAGGGATTGAGCGGCAAGAATAGTACGCAATTCATCACGGTGCGCTTTGGCAATGTGCTTGGCAGTAGTGGCAGTGTCGTGCCGATTTTCCGAGAGCAGATTCTTCGAGGCGGGCCTGTTACCGTGACGGACCCGGAGATGGTGCGGTATTTTATGACGATTCCCGAAGCGGCTCAGCTTGTGCTGCAAGCGGGGACAATGGGCCAGGGTGGGGAAGTCTATGTACTGCACATGGGGAAGCCCGTGAAGATTTTCGACCTCGCGCGAGATATGATTTCGCTCAGCGGCTTACGGCCGGGGGTGGATATTGAGATTGCATTTTCGGGTATCAGGCCTGGCGAAAAGCTCTATGAGGAGCTTTCGTTTGAAGGCGAGGATATAGGCAGCACATCCCACGCCAAGATCGGCTCCTGGAAACATCGCCCGGAAGATTGGGACGCCGTTTGCAAGGGAATCGAGCAACTCTTGACCCTCGTTGACTCGAACGCTGATGATTCCATCCGCGAGATCCTCAAGCGTTTGGTGCCGGAGTATCAGCCGAACTCCCCAACCGATTCGGAAACCGCATCGCCTGCTACTTTGGAAGGCGCCGTGCCAGGTAAATGACCCCGATTGTGATTCCTTGAGGGTGATTCAAGCCCCGTGCAACTGATATGGGCGTGCTAGAAATATATTTTAAGACGCAGCTTACACTCGATTGCCTAGCTGAGAGGATCAGCAACGTATTGGACGTCGGGAGAAAGGAAATGCGCGACGGAATTAACAGAGGCGGTATCTATTACCAATTCCATGTGTTTGGATTATGCATGGAACTGCTTAGAAATGCGGGAGAAGTTGAAGTGGAGGATCGTGCGGATTACGCTTACTATATGATTTCGTACTCAGACAATATACCTCTAAGCGCACAGACGTTGAATGTGATGGGAGAGCATATCGTTAAGCTGATGGGAGAGGACGGCGTGGAAGCAGTAGTGGATTGTTCTACTTGATTCTAATCACGCGCTAAATGCAGCATGCGTTCGAAGGTTATTGATTTTGGCCGGGCAGAGTAGGTCGTCGATCTCGCCCTACGCGACTCACGTTCCTTTGTAGCATAAGATCGGTCTCACTCGGCGGGTAATTTTTACCAGCGCTTGTTGTGCTCGCATCACCGCGTCGAGGTCTTTGTAAGCATCAGGCGATTCGTCGATGAGTTTACAGGCGGTCTTCGGATCAATCCACACGTCTGCAAGCTGACGCGCCAAATCCTTTCGACGTATTCTTGCCCGCGCGGCCCCACGGCTAAGCCTTCGCCCGGCGCCATGTGAGCTTGACATTAGCGCCTTCGGCTCGCCACGACCGATCACATGAAACGTGTGCGTCGCCATGGAGCCAGGGATGACATTTGAGAGACCCTCGATCGCAACGTTAGCGCCTTTGCGATGGACCCACATATCTCGGCTATCGTGTTCTTCACGCTGCACATGATTGTGATCGGTGTTGAGCAGCGTGTCATGGTCCGCTTCCAACCCAAGTGTTTCTTCGATGATAGTAACCGCTGTAGACAGCATTTGACGTCTGCTTTCGGCTGCGTATCGTCGTGCCCATGACACATCGCTCAGATAGGCTTGGCCTTCGTCCGAATCCGCATCGAGCCAAGCCAGTCCACCCCCGACAGCCTGTGCTTGTTGGAGGTGGGCTGCGGATATGTGCTGACCCATTGCCCGTGAGCCACTATGAACCATGACCCACAGTCGTCCTTCGTCGTCCTCCTGGAATTCCAGAAAATGATTGCCTCGGCCAAGCGTGCCTAATTCCTCTCGCCCAACGCTTGATGCCTTGGCGATTAACTCGGGTTGAGTCAGTGCATCGGCATCAAGTGTGTCGCCAAGTCCCGGCAAGCCATCGCGCCTGCGGTGGCGAATTACCGGTATCGTAAGCGGTAGCGCCGCAAGTACTTTTTCGGCGGTCGCACGGCGCTTCAGGTTGCTGGCACTTCCTAAGAATGCAATCGTGGCGAATCCGCATCCAATGTCACCACCGACCGCGGCAGGATAGATCAGCCGATCGGTTGCTACGGCCAAACCGTTACTGACTCCCGCTGCAAGATGAACGTCCGGCATAACTGCGACATGGAGAACATTCGGCGCACGACAGAGGCGTTCGATTGTCTGGCGAACCGCAGGACTCGGCGGCTCAACCAGCCATGAATTGGTGGTCGGTTTGCTAGGCATCTTTCATGCTCTCCGTAATAATCGAAAAAACAAGCTCCGGAACACGGCGCCTTGATATGGCTTGCGCCACTTCTTTGCGAAGACAACTGCGAAAGCGGTCAAGTTGTGCGATCACTTGTTGAGAGTCGCACGAATCGATAACCGCAACCATGACGCGCAATCTGCCAGCATTCGGCGCGGGTTCCACACTTGAAATTCCTATAACTTCTGTCATTTGTAGGTTCGGCAATACAAGCTGCAATGCGTTGGCCACTTGTTTGCATAGCTGTTTCATTTTGTAATCGTGTCTTGTTGTTCTGACGACCTCACGTCTCTTGTCCTCGCGCGGGTCGATGCCGTCATCCGGGTGAATTTGCGCACAGAGTGCGCGTACATCCTCTGCTTCACGTTTGCTCGATGGCATAAACGCTCCTTAGTATGAAGTGGAGACGCGCGCAGCGCAATCTCTTCAATAAATCAAATCTAAATTAGATGGAATCACAAGGGACCCGGCTGCATTGGGCCGGTGATGGAATGAAGATCAGCGGCAGTTCTCGCAGTGAGGCCCCGTGATTTGATCTGTTGCAATGAAATACATACGGCACCTCCTTTCAGCCAAAAAACGATACGGCGAATCAAACTCCATTATGCGCTATATTTCGTGTGAGTCAAGTATGCAACGTACAAGTTTCTTCCTCTCCTGTTTTGGATGTTTCTCTTGCAGGGGCACAGCCTCAGAAATCGAGATCGTTTTATCGTTAGTTGGGCGCGTTTCGCGTGACTATTTCCATTAAGCTGTTAGCGGTTAGAATTTATTGGATCGTTCCGGGAGTGTGTCGCAAGGGATTACTTGTGCTCTCGGGATGAGTTATGAAATTGGGCTGACGCAAATGTTTCAATCTTTTCTTGCCGCTTATCCGTGGGATGTTGTAGACGAAGGAATTGACCGGGTCCTCGATCATATGCAGGGGGAGTTGGGGATAGCCGGTTTGAGTTTGTGGTGTGCGACACCGCCTGTTGTGCAACTGCGACGGCCCAATGTTCAGCCTCGATTTTTTCGAACTCGCGGCGGGCTGTTCTTTCAGCCTTCAAGTGAGTTGTATTCCGACACGAGGATCAAGCCTGCGGTGTCGCATTGGGTTGGCAAACGAAATGTCATTGAGCAGATTGCCAAGGGCTGCGCCGATCGCGGGCTTACTTTTCGCTGTATGATGTCCTTGTCTCGTATCGGTCGGCTAGCGCACCGACATCCGGAGACGGCGTGCAAGAATGTCTTTGAAGATAGCTCACTGACGAGCGTGTGTCTTTCGAATCCCGACGTTCAGGCGTTTTTATGCGATCTGGTTGGTGATTTTGGTTCGCGCATTGCGGTTGATGCGTTTTACTTTACAGATGTTGCGAGCCTGTGGAGGGAGGGCGGAGAGGGGCCAGTTAAGTCGCCTGGCAGATCTGGCAAGTTAGCCAGCGAATTTCTCCAGGTTTGTTTTTGCGAGTCCTGCCAGCAGGTCGCTTCGGGTGCTGACGTAGACGTGGCTGGTGCGATAGATGTTGTGAAACGTGTTATCGACAAGAGGATGGATGGGGCGGATGAATCGGAATTCAAGTTTGAGGCAATTATCAAAGAAGCACCGGCTTTGCTCAGCTATCTCGAAGCGCAGACGCATCGTATTACGGAATTGTTGAGGCGGATCGCCGAACGCGCAAATGCAGATGTGTTTATCATGCATGAACAGTGCAAAGAAGGTGACAGTTCGTCCCAGTTTGCGGATTCCACGGCAATAGCTGGTGACGTGATTCGAGTAGCGACTGCGGATGACGTTAAAGCGAATCCAAGTGGTACGAAATCAATGCAAGAGATTCATCTCGAGGGCAAGTTGCTTTCCGGCGCCTCCACTTCGGAGCTTTTCCCGCTGCTTCAGAGAGCGTTGGAAACGGGTATTTCGGCCGTGCATTTCGGAAACTACGGCTTGATTCCGGCATCCGCCTTCGACCCTATCAGGCAAGCATTGCGATACGCCCGCCGAACGACAGCCGGCTAGAGCGACTTGCGCCTGCACATCCTCCAATATCTACATAGCGACGGATCGCGAACTCGTTCTTTCGCGCGGGGTTTTTCGCTGTACAATACCACTCATCTGAGGCCATTTGTTTGACCTTGAGATTTGCTCTATGTTCCTTTATGCATAGTGCTTCGGTCTGACGCTTGAAACTTTGAAACGGAGATTTGACGTGCAGTACTATTCTTGCCGTGATTTGATTTGCTGTGTGTTGGCGCTGGGGGTCTTAACGTCTTCGGGGTTCGCGGCTGAACGAACACACGATCTTGAGGCTGAGGACTATTTTTCTCTGAGCACCATTGGTTCGGTCGCTCTTTCGCCGGACGGCTCAATGATTGCTTATACCGAAGCAAGGTGGGTCAAGGCGGACGACAAGCGAAATACAGACCTTTGGGTTGTCGATGTTGAAACCAGGAAGCGGACGAGGCTCACGTTTGATAGCGCGAGCGATCGAGGCCCGAAGTGGTCACCTGATGGTCGTTGGATTTATTTTCGAAGCGCGCGAAAAAAGGGCGACGATAAGCTTCCTTACAATGGGAAGACGCAGGTGTGGCGCGTTTCACCTTCCGGCGGAAGAGTTAATCCCGTTACACGCGTTAAGGATGGCGTTGGTCAATTTCAACTCTCGAAAGATGGGGCCAATCTTTACTACACCGCTACGAGTGAGCACGTCGATGCTGAATGGAAGGATTTGCGCAAAGAATTCAAAGACCTAAAGTACGGTCATGGCGTTACGAATTTCTCCCAGATATGGAAACTGAACCTCGAAAGTTGGCATGCGGAAAAGCTTGTCGACGAAAAACGTGTCATTCAGGACATGAAGGTGGCATCGGATGAGAAACGTATCGCCATGTTGACCACGCCTGACGAAGAACTGCTGTCGCACGAGGGATGGTCTCGGGTTGACGTTCTTGATACGAATACGAAGGAAGTTGCGATTGTCACACAGGCAGGCTGGCGGGACGAGCATCCGTCACCATATGGCTGGCTGGATTCTGTCGAATGGTCAAATGACGGCAATGCGCTCGCGTTCACGATATCCTTTGACGGCTATTCGCCCATTTTGTACGCAGCGGAATGGGATGACGGCAAGGCTTCACTTACTAGGCTAAAGGGGCCGAAAGCTGTGACGATCACAGGCGGGACGGTTCACTGGCGGGGTGATGGGCGTGATTTGTGCCTGCGCGGTGACAGGCGAGCACGGGGACATGTCTGGTGCATTCAGGATGTTCGCGGCGGAAAGCAGGGCAAAAGTCAAATGCTGACCCCGGAGGAGGGGGTGGCGAGTTCTTACAGCTTCTCTGAGTCCGGCAATGAAATGGCATTCATCTTCGGAACAACGAGTCATACGCCCGACGTTTTCTATCGGGGTCGTAAGGGTAAATTCGATCGAATCACGAACGTTAATCCGCAGGTTGATACATGGAAGCTGCCGCAACTATCGATTGTTACATGGGAGGGGGCTGGCGGAGACAAAGTCGAGGGGATTCTCGAGCTGCCGCCGGATTATAAACCGGGAAGCCCGTTGCCTATGGTGGTAGAGATTCATGGCGGCCCCACCTCAGCCTCCATGTTTAGTTTTCGTTTTTGGATTTATGGGCGTGCTCTGCTGGCGTCGAAAGGGTACGCCGTATTGAGTCCAAATTATCGCGGCTCGACGGGCTATGGCGACAAGTTTCTGGTTGATTTGATAGGGCGAGAGAATGACATTGAGGTCGAGGATATCCTCAAGGGCGTCGATGCGATGGTGGAGCGGGGCATAGCCGACCCGGATCGATTGGCGGTTATGGGGTGGAGCAACGGTGGATACCTGACGAACTGTCTTATCACAAAAAGTACGCGCTTCAAGGCGGCGAGTTCCGGTGCCGGCGTTCTCGATATGGTCATTCAATGGGGGACCGAAGATACGCCTGGTCATGTAATTAACTATATGAAGGGGCTTCCATGGACGGTTCCGGATGAATACCGTGCGGGTTCGCCTCTCTACAATTTGGACAAGGTAACGACACCGACGCTGATTCATGTCGGCGAGAATGATCCGCGCGTCCCACCCGCTAATGCCAGAGCGCTGTATCGAGCGCTACGTCACTATCAGCGCATCCCGACGGAGTTGGTTGTCTATCCCGGCGAAGGGCATGGCTTAACGACATACGAACACCGTAAGGCGAAAATGAAATGGGATGTAGCCTGGTTCGATCGATATGTTCTCGGCGAAACAGATGAGAAGGTTGAGGATATGATTGATTAGAATGTGTTCCAGTTAACTAACCCGTTCGAAGCATCATGACCTGAATTGCCGATACCGAAAGGACATTCCATGACTCCACGAGTACTGATTACAATCATTCTGGGTTCGGTTGTGGGAACCGTTGCTGCCGTTATTTTGTCGAAATTGGCTGATTCAGGATCAAGCGGTGCAATCGGCGGGGCGGTTGGAGGTGCTGTGGCTGGAGTTATTGCTGTACGCCGATCATCAACTAAGAAATAGTTGGCGCCATATTGAACTCCGCGGACGGGACCAGTAAATCCCACGAAACTGGCTCGGTTGCTTCGTGAAGTTGGATGTTGATTTTGCGTTTTGTGCATTCGCTCCGAAAATCAGATCGGGCACGCGATTTCACCCAATCGCTGTGTGAGCATCGCGTTCTCGCGGTAATCGATTGGGATCGTAAGGGCGCACGGACGGTTCGCATCAAACGCCTCTTCGAGGGCGGGCGCGAGTTCGCATGATCGTTCAACGCGCAGTCCTAAGCAGTCAAATGATTCAGCCAATTTGACGAAATTACGCTTTGCCTGGCAAACCCACTTCGTCCACTCGCACGAGTGAGGCAGGCATGCGGTCGCGCACGATACCGCCATTGGAATCGAACCGTCCGAACGAAAGAACACCCGTTGGGCAACTCTGCACGCAGGCAGAGCATCGTACGCATTGGGGATCCTCCATTGGCACACCTTTGTTCGCGAAGTTCATAATGTCGATCCCCTGATGGCAGACCGAAGTACATACGTTGCATGAAATACATTTCTTCTTTTCCGAGAAAATGCGAAACCTGGAAAACCTAGCATAAATGTGCATGAGTGCTGCCAGCGGACAGGCGAACCGACACCAAACTCGCCCGCTGAACCAGAAGTAGCATGCTACAGCGAGTACGCCAGCAAGCATGACGTCTACGATCCAGTTGTAGTTGAGATATGGCAACTTCTTAAAAAAGTAATCGAACCCTGTCTGAAACACGGAACCGGGCCAAATCCACCCGCCAACGCGCAATGCAAAAAGGACCGTTGCAAAAGCCAGCACCGCTTGGCCGACCATGTTCATGCGATTCCATATTGGTCCGTGAGGCATCTTGTGGCGATGCGCGTCCCCGAGTGTTTCAGCGAGCGCCCCACAAGAGCAGATCCATCCGCAGTAAGCGCCTTTGCCCCAGCGGCGAATCAAGAGCGGTATGATTATGAAGGTCTGTATGAAACTGAGAATCAACCAGCCCCAGATTGGGTCGGACGTGAACACATTTGCGATAAACAATGGCCAGGCCAGTACGAAGCCGTAGGCGCGCCAATAGGACCCGTTTGGGAAGAACTGCTCGCCGATCCAGCCGAGCATTCCACTCTCGAACAGACCGTTGCGGCCAGCCCAAGGGAGCAATAACTCAGGAAGAATAAACAGCGGTACACATTGAATGGCCATCAATGTGAGCGTTTGAACCTTGACGTAGGGCGTTTTTCTGCGCCGGATGCGTCGGATTCCAAACGCGACTACTAGTACGCAATAGGCGAGCGTATAATAAAATACACCATCGCTCATCGATTGTTTGAGAGTATAAAGAAGGTGCGTCTTCGTGTTTGCTGCTGTCGAGATCGACTCGCCGAACGAATGAAAGAGTGAGCCGACGTTGAACGGAAACCAGCCCTGGTCTCGAAACCATTTTTGTATGGGCAACTCTGCGGCGTACTTCTTCCAGTGGTAAAGAAAGATGCAGAACAGTGCGAATAGGCCGAATGAGACATAGGTCTTCGGTCGCCACTCGCCGCGTATGGGGATGCCACTCCGGCGAAAGAAATCCAAAGGTGGCTCACGTCCAATCATCGAAAAGACAACATCGTTGGGTAAGGTCTCGACGTTTCCGTCGGCGTTCTTGAGGTCCACTCCATCATCGCGAATCTCAGCGACCTGCGTTGACATCGCCATGCAGATCGAACCTTCCCCGATTTGTGCGCACATGGCGGGTGAGAAAGATGTTGTCACGCGATCAGATGAGGGTGTCTCGATTCCGACATCAGTGTTGGGATCGACGACGAGTTGTTCGAGCTTTTCTATGTTTTCCGGTTTCGGTCGGGAGAACGAATCGCGTCGATAGCTGTGCGTAACCCTGGCACCTGCGAGCGCCAGTGCGATCGACGCTTCGATCGCTGAATCGCCGCCGCCTACCACGAGTACACTCTTGCCGGCAAATTCCATTGGATCGTGTAATCGATTGTAGACCTTTGCCTTGTCTTCGCCGGGCACGCCAAGCTTACGGAAATTGCCGCTTCGCCCGATTGCCACGATAACTCGCTGCGCTTGATGCGTTTCACCCTTTGCATGGAGTATGAAGGCCTTGCCGTTGCGTTCGACGCGTTCGATGCGGGCGTTGATCGGTTCGATGCCGTGTTCTTCTCGTTGTGCTTCCAACTCGGCAACCAAATCCTCTTTGACGTCCGCAGTCAGCTTCAACTCACCAGATGGAGTCATATCGGTTGGGTAGGTGAAGATCGGTTTTCCCTTTGGGAAATCCTTGATCGTTGCGAATGTCTTGGCCGCTTCAAAGATCGCGAAATTCAAACCAGCTCGCTTGGCTTCAATCGCGGCGGCAACACCAGATAACCCGCCGCCAATGATGGCAATGTCGAGCGGCTCATCGTCTTTTGCGCCTTGCGTGAATCCAGGCTCTGCAAGAATACCTTGAACTGCTTTGGCGCCAGTGTCCACCGAAAACTTAAGGAGTGGCACTCCGGCTAGGTCTCCGACAACGCGAAGACCTGGTACCGCAGTAGTACCATCCACGTTCACGTCCGGAAGTTCTTCAACCGTGCCCGCTGGCCACCGCGTGTGCAGCCAATTCATGTATTGCGAATAGAGCGACATACTTGTGTAACTCCTTCTCGCGCTTTCGTATTTCCCAATTACGTTAGCACTTTGCGGATCAATTTATTGTTTCGACGGTGTGCGGCTTCCGACGTATGACGAACTGTGTTCACTCGCCAGAGCTAATTGAGCATGATCCGCCGTGTTTCGCGTGATAATCCTGATGGTATTCTTCAGCTTCAAAGAAACGACCAGCCTGAACAACTTCGGCAACGATTTTCCGATTGCGGAATTTCTCTTTATTCTGTTGTTCCTGAATGAAGGCCTTGGCTTCAGCTAGCTGCTTGTCGTCTGCGGCGAAGATCGCCGACCGGTATTGCGTGCCGATGTCCGGGCCTTGCCGATTTTTTTGCGTAGGATCATGGAATTTGAAGAACCATTCGAGCAGTTGAAGATAGCTCACCTCGCCTGGGTCGAACGTCACACGAACTGATTCAGCATGGCCTGTATTGCCACTGCAAACTTCCTTGTAGCTTGGGTTTGCGACGTTTCCTCCTTGATAGCCGGAGACTGCGTCAACTACGCCCGGCACCTGCTGGAATTGATCTTCGATTCCCCAGAAACACCCGCCGGCGAAATAAGCAGTAGACTGTTCAGTAGGTTGAGACATTGGCGGCAATTCGGCACCTGCTTTGTAGAATTTCAAAGAAGCAGAGTTCATGCAGTATCGAAGCCCAGTTGGTCGCGGGCCATCATCAAAGACGTGCCCCAAGTGTGACCGACATCTGGCACATTCTGCTTCTATTCGAACCATGCCGAGCGTGGTGTCGCGCTCTTCTCGAATATGGGCTGGATCGACAGGCTTGAAGAAGCTGGGCCAGCCGGTGCCCGATTCAAATTTCGTGTCAGACTCATATAGCGGAAGTCCGCACAGGCGACAGACGTAGATACCTTTTTTCTTGTTGTCTACCAGAGAACCCGAGAAAGCCCGTTCTGTCCCTTCTTCGAGAATGACATGCCGTTCCTCTGGCGAGAGGTCCATGGCGAGTTCGCCAATGCGGTCTTTTGTAAGCGGGCCAATGCTGAACCCGCTCTTGGAATAGGCGCGGCCCATCTTGTCAGCGCGTTGTTGATTTTCTTTGCTCATCTGATTCTTCTCCTTCAAAGAACCTGAAAAACCGCGAGAGACGTAAACCGCAAGCAGTGCGAGTCCAATTGCTGCGATCGGTAGTTTGATACCCATTTTGTATCCTCCGCAATAGGTCGTTGCTATCATTCAGTTGCCAGTTGGATGCTCAGGGACGAACAAGCTCCTCCTCAAGTATGCTCCTTAGCGCCCGTCGTGCGCCATGTAGAGGCGTTTTGACTCCCGAATCGGAAACGCTGAACCGTTCGGCATCAATCCGGATGGGTCGCGACGTAGTTCATCCAATGCAGCTTCCGATCCACGCGTTGTGGATGCAGCTTGAAGGGCCATTGTCTTCGGGATTGCAGCACGATGCAAGGATCGCAATCGCGTGCAATGCCGCTTGTTGTAGAATGAGGTGATCGGCTTGGAGCTTGGCGCCGATCCGTTGTCATAATATTCTGGCTGGGAGTCATCGGAGCGCAGAGCGACGTCGATAGGCGTAATCACCGCCGTGCGAGATCGACAAAAGGCGGGTGAAATAAATGAGTCATAAAGAGTATAAGGTCACCATTTCTTTGCCGTTGTTTGGAATTGGGGGAGTGGTGTTCTTTACCTACGTCATCCTCTATACGGCTGACGTTGTCCCGTGGAAAGTGTTTCCCAGAATGAAGGACATTAGCATTGCTGATGATAACGGCGAGTTCGGCCTTTTAGTCTTTTTTGACGTTGTGTGCCTGTTCCTAATATGGGCGGGTCGCCTCAAAGTAACGCTTGACGAGACCGGGATTATGTATAAAGGCGTGTTGCATTCTCTGCATATGCGTTGGACGGACATCACACGGGCCAACGTCGATCCTCGTGGGAGGACAATAGAGCTGTGGACCAAACGGAAGCACTTGTCAATCCCGACCATGATCTTTACGCAATCCGACCTAAGGACCACGATCATCGATTGCCTCAAGAACAACAGTCCAGATGTCGAGATCAGTGAATCGCCACTCCCATTTTGGCCTCGACGACGAACTCGTAAAGAATAGGTTCGGAGAAAAGGGCGTGAAACCAAAATGACTGTATTACTCGCATCAAATGGAGTAGTTCCGGAATGACGCTACCTGAGCTACGCTTTATGCGAGATCGACCTACAAGGAATCGATGCAAGCGCGAAGCAAAACATCGTGTTCTTTCTCAAATGCCGATGAGGCAACGCGGATTTTTGTTCATAGGCTTTTTCCTTGCTATGGGAATACTATCCAGACGCTCCAATCTCGAAATCCTTTCTGTTTTGGTAGCAGTGGTTGTTTGTGGCCCTAGTTTGTATTGGCTCGCTAATCGCAATCGACTTCGACGCAGTTTGCGAGATCTGATTCGGCAGACGACAGGTTGCTGTCCGTCCTGTGGTTACGATTTGGAAGGAAACCATAGTGGTGATTGCCCCGAGTGTGGTACAAAATATGCGACCGTTCAATGAACCGCATAACGAGTATTAGTGATGTCGTGAAAACGGTATTATGATTCTCACGACGCTCGTCGGCGATCGCATATTGCGGCGAGCGACCTGATTCAAACCCTAGTGGTGGGAGGTGCTGAATGAAATACGCACAAGAGAGGCGCACTCGTGTGATGGGTGCCGTGCGGCGGTACCGTATACTCTTGGCAGCGTTAGTAGGGCTGTCGCTCCCCGCAACGCGTATGGCGATTGATGCACTGGCCCTTCCGGTTGCGAATTCGATTGAAATTCCGGTACGCATTATTTTCTATTGCTTTGCGCTTGCAACGCTCTGCTGGCCGCTGACGAGCTATGCGCTGGCTTTTAGGTTATCGTTAGTCTCATCCATTGCACTCGTTTGCGCGGGGATGGTCAACATGTTCGTGAGGAAGACAGATGATGTGAGCCTCGTGCCTTGGTTCTTTCCTATTGTCTATCTTGCAGTATTCGTGACTATCTGGGGCGTTGGATTTGCTATTATCTCCAGTCTTGTGTTCGTGCGGATACGCTACTGGCCTGTTTACCCCCCCGGACATTGCGAACGGTGTGGGTACAACTTATTTGGCTTGCAAAGCGGCCGATGCCCGGAATGTGGTACTGCGTTTGTGCTGAAGAAGACCGTCGAAGATGGCATGCGCCAGCAGGAACTTGGCCAACGCCAACTGTCGCATCAGCTATCTTGCGGCGAGCGACCTGATTCAAACCCTAGTGATGGGAGGTGCTGAATGAAATACGCGCAAGAGAAATTGAAGTCGGTACTGTGCGGTGTGACCGGAGCTTGTCTCGCTTTTTCGACAGGTTGCGATGATCGTGCAGCAAAGCAAGCAAGAACAGGATACAGCCAGCAGCAAGCCATCTATCAAGAGCAACAGCAGGCCTTGGATCGTCAGGAGGCTGAATGGGAACGGCAGAACGCCAAGTATGAGCAATCACTTGAAAGAGTTGAGGCGCAAGACAAGAGGTATGATGCGATTATGGCCAAGTGGGAAGAACACAACAAGCGCGTGGGTGGCTTATTGGACCGATGGGAACGACTCCTAAGTGTTCTCGAAGAGCGTTCCGGTGATCGGTAATGTGTTCAGGCAGGTAGGGCAGGCCATTGACCTACCATTACTATCCTGTGCCGCAGATTGGACTTTATCTTAAGATGTGCAAAAGGGAGGGTGAAACGGAAGACGTGCCTGTGGACGGAGAGATTCGTTGTCTAAAGTGCAACTATGACCTACGCACACTCCCGGTAGATGGACAGTGTCCGGAATGTGGCACTCCAGTTGTTCAGTCTGTGCAGGAATCGCCGGTGCTCCATGCTGATCGGATGTGGCTAAGTCGCATGAGTCTTGCACTGCGTCTCTTTTTCTGGGCTGCCCTCAGTTATCTTGGTGTTACTGTGGTAGTTGCTGCCATCTTCATTTATGCGAAGGGCCAAACACAGCCATTAAATACTGGAATGACCGCATTCCCGACCTTGCGCACGGTCATGGGTTTTGATGCCCTATTGTACTTTCTGTGGATGTGTTGCGCTGCAACAGGCGTACTTTTGACGGCACAAGAATCCCGATTGCGGTTCTCAGAGCCTGTGCTTTGCCCTCGTCGTCTCACTCGTTTCGGGAGTATCATCGTTTGTTTGTTTGCTGGCATTTTGTTTATTGTGAGGTTGTGCTCCAATGTTGTCATCTGGCCGAATGATGAGTTCATTCGAGCCATACCCAGCATTGCGAACCTCATTTTGTTGGTCTTCTTCGGAGTTTACCTCAGCACGCTCGCCGATCGAACACAGGAGCAACTCTTAAAGCGAAGACACGATCAACCGTTGAAGCAAAGAACAACGTCTATTACAAGAGGTCTCGGAATCAGTGCCTCGTTATGGATATTGATCCCCCCAATCACGAATTTGATTGGCTGGGATTCTGACGCTCCTTTGTCGCCACTGAACAATGTATGGCGTGTGATCGGATTCGTTACGTTCATCTACTTTTTCCGATACATGATATTGATCGCCGACTACAGGCGAGAGTTCGATGTGATGGCAGTTTCAACGGGTGTCAAATGCCAGTCTCATCTTGATGAAACCCAATTGGAGTGTGTAGCGGAAATCGAATAGTATTTATTTCGTGAAAAAAGCATTACGCTTTCCACGACGCTTTGTTCCGGCACGATCGATTACTTCGACGACGTAATTGGAATGGACAGTATGAGCGATAGCTGTTTGCAATGGTTGAGATAAATCAAAAAATTTACTCTTACAAGAGAGTATGATGCGTGCGTAACATCCTAAGATTAAGATGGATTCTCACTTCGCCCCTGCTATGCGTCATAGTGTGCTTATGGATGGGGGCACGATACTGCTATGAGGCTTTTACTGGTGAGTCGCCCGCTCTTGCGATTATCAAAGTCGTCCTAGTTGCTATCGTTGCAGTTGGTGTCGTAATAACGAGCAGAGAATGACTGTCCTGTGGCGTGGTTCGCAATAGAAGTTGCGTAGGGTGCGTCCCGGGACGCACCAATTGTTCTGGGATTCCCTCATTGTGTAAACACCGCCTATGGGCTGCGTGGCCGTAATCACAGCTATGCCCAATTGATTCGGTGATTAACGTTACCCGGGAATCGCGCCATCTACTCTGGAACGACGCGTACCCAGTCATGTACGTCGGGTTCGTCGCCTACCTGAATAGCACGGAGTCTATCGTAGAGTTTGGCTGAGATCGGGCCTGATTTTCCATCCGGGCAATAGGTCACTTTGCGATCACGATAGGTGATCGAGCCGATGGGAGTAATCACCGCAGCGGTGCCGCAGCACCCGGCTTCTGCGAAGTCGAAAATCTCGTCCACACCGATAGGCCTGCGCTTAGCCTCCAGTCCCATGTCTCGCGCGAGAATCATGAGCGATTTGTTGGTAATCGACGCCAAAATGGAAGAGCTCGCTGGCGTGATGTATTGGTTATCTTTGGTTATGGCGAAGAAGTTAGCCGGGCCTGATTCGTCAATGAATTTCTTCTCGCGTGCATCGAGATATAGCACTTCCGTGAAACCCTGCTCTTTGGCGCGTAAGGTCGCGCGCATGCCCGCTGCGTAATTACCGCCGACTTTGGCATCGCCGACGCCGAGTGGTGCAGCGCGATCGATGTCCTCCACAACGATAAGATCGACCGGCTTGAAGCCTGTTTTGAAATATGGACCGACCGGCGTCACTAAGACTAGAAAGACGTACTCGCCGGCTGGCTTGACGCCAACCTGCGGCGCCGATCCGATGACCAGCGGACGGATGTATAAGCATGCACCAGTGCCATAAGGCGGCACGAATCGGCGGTTTGCGTTGATGACACGGAACACTGAATCGATGAACATCTCTTCCGGCACCGGCTCCATGAGAATCTTTTCGCAGGAGTTGATCATCCTCTTTGCGTTCTGCTCGATGCGAAAGACGACCACGTCTCCGGACTTCGTTTCAAAAGCCTTTAGCCCTTCGAAACAGGCCTGACCGTAATGCAGGCATGTGGCCGCGATGTTGATGGGGATGTTTTCGTCCGGGCTGAGTACGCCCAAATCCCACGAGCCGTCTTTCCATGTATGTCGGATTGAGAAATCCGCCTTATGCAATCCAAAGCCGAGATTGGGCCAATCCAAATCAGCTTTCGGAGCGGTTGTTGGGGTTGTATCAGACATGTTTTCCTGGCTACTGGCCAGCTCCTGCGTTGTCATGGCTTCCTCCTCATTTTGCCGTGAGAAAATCCCTCCATGGGAACCACCTTGCCGAGGTTAGGCACGCCAGTGTATGTGCAAAACCTATCATAGCACAACTTGACCATTTGCCATATTCGTGATCATACCGCGCTGGAGGTTCCGGTAATACCCTTGTTCGCGGAATCGAGAACTCGACATTCTTCTATTTCTTTCCCAATTTCGCAGCTGCATTGTGAAATGTTGTCAGCCGAGCACGCTGGTCCGTTTCAGCTACACGATGGGCAAAGCCTGAACACAGTTTATGACATACGGATTTCAAGCCCAGGCGCCAAGGAACCTCTCCAAGGGAAGAATCGACCAATCAACTGTATTGCCATTTCACCGAGAGCTTAGACTGCATTCCTCCGCTGATTGCTTACGGTTTTCGGGCGACGATTCTGGCGCTCCAAACTTTGCCTGCGAATTGTTCGCACAATCGTTTTACTTCGGTTCGGCTGGCGCAGCCGCACGCTTGACTATTTGTGCTTTCGGGAAGGTCGGACTCCACAAGAGCGAAAAGCTGGTCGGCGTCGTAGGAAATCCGTTCCCGGACATCGACGTCGATCAGACCGGCTTCCTCAAGGCAAGCGGTGTATTCCGACTCGCTGATCGCGCCTGCTACGCAGGAACAGTAAAAGGACTCATTATTGAGGACGGAGGTCGGCAATTCCTCGGCTACGATATCCGACACGCTGACCCTTCCCCTCGGTTTCAGGACTCGCGCTATCTCGGCGAACACGCGAGGCTTTTCCGGTGACAGGTTGATTACACAGTTGGAAATAACCCAATCGACAGAATCGGACTCAATCGGCAGGTCTTCAATAATCCCCTTCCGGACTTCAACGTTTGTCATTCCTGAAGCTGCGATGGTTTCCCGAGCTTTATTAATCATTTCGTCCGTCATATCGACGCCAATCGCCCGCCCCGAGGGGCCGACCTTTTTCGCTGCAAGTAGAATGTCGATACCCGCTCCGCTGCCGAGGTCCAATACAACCTCCCCCTCATTGACTTCAGCAAATGCAAGGGGATTGCCACAGCCGAAAGAGTTCACGACCGCCTCTTCAGGAAGGGCCGCCGTTTCATCTGTCGAGTACCCCGCGAGCTTGGCCGCGACTCCTTTGGGTGATGTTGAACAGCAACCGCCGTTGGGGCGTGTCACCGCGTCGGCGTATGCCTTGGAAACGACTTCGCGAATTTGTTGATTGTCTTGCATGATTCATACCTTTCGTCAATCGGGCTGTGTGTTTGAACAGCAATCGTCTATCGCATCAGCGAGAGCTCGTAGAGTGCCTACGAGTTGTTCTTGACATAACCAATAGTGAACTTCCTTGCCCTTTTTCTTCGCATTAACGATCCCAGCTTCGCGAAGAATCACCAGGTGTCGCGAAACGACGGAGAGGTCCGTCGGGCAGCACTGCGCAATCTCCGAAACTGAGCAGGGCCTACCGCACTCCAGGAGCCGGCAGACCAGCCGAATTCGGGCTGAATCGCACAACGCCTTGAAAAACTTCGGGTTGAGCTGTTTTCTTGCCACTTTGCAGCATTGAGCAAGGCTTCTGCTTGGCTTATGTTTACGTTTGCTCATTTGCACCATTATGCAATTGTAAGAGAGGTTAGATTCCTTGTCAAGTGTGCAGAGTTATCAGTTTTAGATAAATCCAAAAGGGGTTGGAATCGACGGTCCACCTGTGGTACTTGTCAGGAGTAGCACGCAGTAGAAAAAAGCGCGACCAAGCTTCTTAGTCTCAGCCATGCTAGGGCAAGTGTTGTTTGCGGGCTGCCACAAGAAACGAAATATGGTTCGTGACTTCGCGGCGAGGGCGTTTCCGTGGCACTCGTCACGCAAAGCGATAATGAGGTTAATTCCTTTGGCGCGAGTTGCCGGAACCAAACACGCGAACCCCGTAATGAGAATTTGTCCGATCGGGCCGCGTTATACACATAGCTAACTTCCGATGGACCAATGACTTGCGTAGCAAGTCTCTAGTCCACGTCGCTAACCTCCACAATACCCTTGATTTTGATTGACACTCAAGAACACGCTTGTAACATAGTAAGTAATCACATATTGGTCAGAAGATGCGCGGTCTCATGTCACTTTTCGCTAAGATTGCCAATGATGCACAAGTGGTGAACGGAGATTTGGGGCAGGCGAAACAACGCCCATTCCGCTCGTCTATTGTCCGATTCGCAAGTGTCGTCTCTGCTGCAATTCGCTTTCAAAAAGGAATTAGGAAATGTTTGCTCGGAATCCCAAAAGACAACTTGGATGCCTGTTCCTATTCGCCGTATCTGCCGTAGCCGTTCCTGGATTTGTATTTTCTAATTCCGGGGAAGGTGTGTCTCCAGATTCCAGCTCCACGTCTAACGTCGATATCGCCGCGAATAGCGAGGTGGATTCTCAGCCTTACTTGTCAGATGGGGGGGCGTTGCGGTCTGAAGAGAAGAAACGCAGGATCGATACCAGGGCTGGCAATGCCGCTATTAATAATTCGCCTGGAGCCTCGGGAAACGCTGCGGTGACTTTTCGCCCGCGCAGCGACTACCCGATGAATCTCAGTCGTGAAGAACTCATTGTTCTTGAGGGCATGGGCAATCAAGGCTCGGCTGGTTCCAGCCCGTTGGCTGATGGCGGTGCCACGCCGGCAGGCGGCCCTTGCGTCTGCGATTCGGACTGCGCGACGACTGTTAATGACTGCGAGCGGACTATTTGCACAGAAACGCTGGGGGGTTCGCAGCAGACTGGTTCCGGCGTTTGGACCTGCTTCGTTGAGGATAGGCCCGTCGATGATCCCTGCGATCTTGATGGCCTCTACTGCACAGCTGACCGCTGCGACGGCGGAGGCACATGTGTCGCAGCGAAAACCTTGGCTCTTGGCGGTGGAACGCCTATTACGCCTTGCTCCTATGCTTGCAGTGCGACTTCCAGCAACGCGGGCTTCTCCTGCGAAAAGGACTCCGATTGCACGGCAGGTGCTTGTGAGCCAAGAGCCAATTCGGCGGCGCTCGGCGTGTCAGTTTGCAATGAAGCTCTGGACCGATGCGAAATCGACAACGGCGGTGGTGCGTTGGGACGCTGCTGCGTCGCTGATAATTGCACCATTGATACCGAGGCGAACTGCATTGGCCTTACCGGCAATTGGTTAAGGTTGACCGATCCGCGCGACTTGAATCTTTGTGAATGCCCGAAATACAGTGCGGGCATAGCGCCTGTTACCACGAACTTTGGCCCCAATCCCTTGCTCACGACTACCGGCGTCAACAGGATTTGCAGCATCGACCGCAATCCTTGTACCAACGCCATACTAGACTGCCGATCGGCTTGTGATGTTGGACCTGATTTAGGCAAGCAGTGCCTGACCAGTAGTGACTGCGATCAAATCGGCGGCACATCCACTTGCACCGTACAAACGTGCGACGTTGATTTCAATGTTTGCGATAGCGGAATTGACCGCATCGGAGACGATTACGCTATCGCCAATGGATCATACCTTCGGCTGTTGGAGCTTCGTTTTCGTGGCGGTGTCGCCAGCAACGACGATGCAGTTGTCATTGAAATCTGGGATGGCGATCCCAGCGTGATTCCAACTTGTAGTGATGGTAGCGGTGTCGGCACGTGCAATTTGGATGGCGTTGGCGCGCCGTGCAACGTGGTTGGCTTTCCACCCACCAGTGCAGGTACCTGCATTGGTCCCAGAAGAATTGAAAATGCCGTTTGGGCTGTTGGCTTCGACCATAAAGGCACGGACGACTACCGACTCATCGTTGACTGCGAGGGCAATTGTTTCCCAAATACAACAATTGCAGATTCGCCCAGAAACACTGCGCTGTCGGATCCGATCATTATTCCGCCCACTGGCTACATTACCTTCCGCGCATTGAACGTGGTCAACGAGGTTTCGGGTGATCTCCAGGAAGTAAGCCAGTTTCATTTAGTTCAAGCAAGCAGTGTGCCGGATGTTGGCAGTACTGACCCCGACTCGATGTTCGTGAATGGAGTCGTTGTCAATTATCTCGGAGCTGGCAACAACATCATGGCGATCGAGTTGGTCGGTACGAAAGTGCCGAACCCCATGGCTTCCTGTTGTGATCCAGCGCTACCACAAGGGCTAAATTGTACAGAAACGGATCGGCAGAATTGTAGATACTGCGTCAGCCATAACGACCCGACCAAATCCACTATTGATTTTTTCGGACAGCGTTGCAATGGGACGCGCGAGTGCGGTGGCTATGACACGGGCGGAAGCTGTCGTGACACAAACTGGAAGGGTCAACGAAAGCCGCTTTCCGATCCACCTGCGCAACTTTGCATAAGTGACATTTGTGACGTTGGCGCGTGCTGCAACGATCTCGACGGGACCTGCATTGAACTGCCCGTCAGTTTGTGTGCCGGACCGAATCAAACTCCGGGAGCATTAGGCTCAAACTGCAGCCCGAACTGCTGTAGTCAGCCTAACATGACCGCTGGCAACTGCTGTGCCGATACGGCGTATTGCAGCGACGGCAGCGGCGTTGATGTTTGCATCTTTGGCGCACCGGGCGGACTTTGCGGAAACATCTGCGATGCCGACGGTTCGGCATGTGTTACGCCGGGGACGGCATGTGGCCCGAACAGTGCAGGTATTTGCGGCGGAGTATGTAGAGATTGCGTCGGCGCTGCGGATACGGGGATCAATGTGCCCGTTTCTTTATTTCATTGCAGCAATAATCTCTCGGAGGCATGCGACCCAGTAATGCTCGGTGCGGACTGCTCCGATCAGACGGGTCCGCCAACGTGCGATTTTGGGAGCGTCAGGGTCACAGCCACCTTCAGCGGCGTCGCGCCAGAGCCAGCCTGGCGGTGTTCGATTAGCGGTGACAAGTGTTTTAGCGATCGGTTCGGCGAGTGCTACGTCTGTACGGGTGACGGCTCTACGGCATGCGACCCGACCGATCCAGGCTCATGCAGTGGCCCCGGCGGGATCTGTGATACAAGTACAAAAGGTGTTTGTGAGCCTGGCGGCTATTGCGATACTACTGGTGCCTATTGCAGCGGTACCGTTCCGTGCGCCGGAACGTGTCTGCCTCCGGCTGTTAGCTTCGATTTTATGCGGGGTGATGCGTGCGTGCCCAGCCGACAGGATCCAGGCTGGTATCACAAAGTGACAATCAATGGCCCGGCTGCCATAACGTGG
>JAJDEA010000029.1 GCA_029260035.1 Phycisphaerae bacterium | reverse complement strand
GAAGGACACTGCAACACCCGGTCGCTTTGCAGGCGTATAAAGTTGAGAATCTAAAACGACGACTCCGAACGCCCACCTTTTATACATACGATGATCTGAAACGAATAATCCTAAAGCATGTGAGAATTAGCTTTCTTGCCTGTGCCATCGCGGCGGGATCTCGCTGAATGGTTATAACCAAGTTGCGTAACTCGCGTGCCAATTGCTTTCTCGATTTCTTCTGAGATCGTTTGCGTTCCATGTCGCTGCAAGATAATTGGCGCTTAAGTAGTTTTCGGTGCGTCCTCTGAATGCCAGGAATCGCGTTATCAGGAAGAACAGATGAAACGAAATTGATGGTAAGCGTCAACAAAAAAAGCCGCATAACTCCACTCCCTTGGGCGGTCGGGGTATTTAGAAATCCCAAAGAGGCAGAGCGCTGCGGCAACCTCTATTCTACTGAATCAGGTCGAAAAAACAAGTATTTTCTGACAGCGTACCGAGTCGAGTGTCGGCCAAAGACCAAAGAAATCGCGGCCAACGACGATTAACCTAAGCACCCAGACGATTGGCCTTATGGCTTACTCGTGGCTTGCTCAAGTGCTGTCAGTCGTTTTTCAAGATCCGAAATCCGTTCGTTCTGCTTCTCAATCAATCCCTTCTGTTCCATCACCGTTTCATGCAAACCCTGAATGGCAGCTAACGCCACCCCGTCGGCATCGATCGTCGTAATATGCCTGTCATCAGTACCCACACCAAACGCCCCGTAGAAATCCTGGGCCATCGGCCCCAGATGTTGAACCTTGGTTCCTTCGCTCTTGTAGCTCCAGCGTGCGATAGGTAGCCGAATCAGACTGTTTAGAATCTCTCGTGGGTTCACATGCTGGATGTTCTCCTTAGCATTGCGATCACTCAACGAAGACCAGGAACCACTTCCCGCGGAAAGTTGAACTCCAGTCGTGGCCGAATCGTTCGTGAAAAACCGAAATCCTCCTTGCGCGCGAACCGTCCATTGATCGTTGGCCGATGAGGAGATACTCGTCCCTTCCGAATCTCCCCACACAAAGGAGCCTCGGTGGTTTGCTTGGGCTGTCCGGCCCGCTGCAAGACTGTAACTGCCGGATGCCGTGTTGTTCTCTCCCCCTGGAACCGTGGCCGATTGTCCACTTGCGCTGTTTAGCTTTCCGCCGCCGATGGTCGTGTAGCTGGCTCCGCTCGCGCTGTTTCCATCGCCGCCCGCAACGGTCGCGTGAGAACTGCTTGCCGTGTTACTCGTTCCCCCTCCAACACTACTCCGATCCCCCGTAGCCTTATTGGCAATTCCACCACCTACCGAACCGTAGGTAGCGGCGGAATTATTCTGCCCTCCCGCGATTGTCCCAAAGTTTCCGGTGATCTTGTTCACTGCACCGCTTGCGCCGCCCCCACCGATCGATGCGCCTACGACGCTGGCGCTCGCACTATTGTTCTGGTATCCACCGATGATATTGGGGCTGGTGACGTTGGGCTCGAGTAGAAGCGCTCTGAGATCATTTACGACGATCTCAAGAGATTGGTTGTCCGTCGTACCCAAGACATCCATCCCGGGCGTTGTGCCAGTGTTGCCCTCGAGTTGCCAGACGTTGTTGTTGGTTGCGATCTCGCTGGCGTGTAAACCGTCCACCGTGTCGGCATCGAAGCCTGAGCCGATTCCTTGTGGAGTGATCTTGCTTGGCGTAACAGACACGATTTTGGCATTGGTCACACTGCCATCGGCGAGCATTTCTTCGACGATGGAATCCACTTCGTTTTGCATCACATATTGTGGATGATCGTCATCGGTTAAGCCTTCCAGTTCCCCATGATCTGATGTTCCTGACTCGCCCATGACGCTTTCCAGGAACGCGGGATCGTTTTTCAAGGCATCTGCGATTTCTTCAGGGTTATCGATGGTCGGTCCCGGATCTCCTCTTTCTCCTTTTTCGCCTTGCAGGCCCTGTGGTCCTTGTGCGCCTTGCGGTCCTCGTGCCCCCCGCTCTCCCCGTTCTCCCTGCGGTCCTTCAGCGAGACCGAAATCAGAGTCTTCCTTCAATGCATCAACGATCTCGTTGACGGAAGTGATGCAGCTTGTCTGGCGATTGAGATCGATCTTTCCGTTCTCGATCACCTCGCAGTCTTGCGGTAGCGGGAAATTGCATCGTGCATTGAGTAACACAATAAACGCGAGCGTCGACAAAACGGATAGTGTTGAGTGGATTGGACGGTACGTGGACATGGCAGTTTCTCCTTTGCGGGTTCTCTAGGAAAGCAACGATTCGCAAAGGGACTTCTCCGGCAGGCCTTGGAAATATGTGCCGCGATGTGCAAGCGTGAAGGTGGCCAGATGAGTCCCAGCTAGCCAACCCGCCAAAGGTAAGCGTCACCGAGTGTCCCACCTGGCCACGGCCGTGGCGCTGGAAAAACTCGGTGTGCGCGCATAGAAAAAGCGACGCATTATGGAAACCTTGGCGGGTTGGCATTTCAATTCTCGATCGGAATATACCTGGTTTGCCGAGTGGTGTCAAGGGTCTTGCTCCAAATCGAGGGCAGTTTTCAGGACGTGGGCCGCGCTCCTGTCAATGCGGGGCGACTTGCGGTTCGCGTAAGGAATGCTCTTTGAATCGGCGGCGCTGACCTCATTAACGGCGCAACGCCTTGCGTAGACGAAACGAACGGAATTTGGCGGGTTGGCTAGCTGGATCCAAATTGTCTCTTTACTCGCGGAAGCTTTGCACTAACTGTGTCAATCTCCCGACATGTCATGAATTACATCGATACCAAAACAGAGTCAAGAAAAACTTGGGGAGAATTGAAATATAAAGATAGAAGCCAAACTCTTTCGGCATTGCGGTCGTTTTTTCGCCGAATATGTGAAGATGCGAGATTGACGTAGCGTGATCTTTGCAATTCGCCCAAGGAGGCCGTAATCAGGACTCAAAACAACGATTCGAGTGACTGGGTATGGCGGAATTAATGGGATAGCGTGAGGCTTTGCTCACGAAACCAAAACTGAGGATTGGGCGGCGAATGCAACTCGTGGATTTGAATGCCGCGCTAATCCTTGCGTCGCATACCACTCTTTTATTTCTTTTTCCTTGTTGATAGATATTATTTTGAGCTACTGTTCGATCCTCCCCTAACCTTGCGATTCGTGGAAATGTCCAAAGCCGGCCCTTTAGCTTGATCGTAATCATCGAAGAAAACAAGATCACTGACCTCAAGAGAACCATCCTCGTTAGCCAAGGCAACTTGACTGAATGTCCGTCGATGCATGTCGCAATCTCGTCGACCACCAATAATCCACTTCTCGCCAAGTAAGGTCCAGATTAATCGTCGGCTGGTTTGTTGCAGTCTGCTCAATAAATCGCTTACATCCGCTATCAACGCGGAGGGTCCAAGCTCTGTGGCGGATGGATCTCGAAATACAGTCCTGCCGCCCAATCTTCTAAACCCGTCGCGATTATCCCACCACAGATCGCCCGAGTCGAAAAAAAATCGTGCGGGTACATTTAGGTGAAGACTACCTGAAAGCGAAGCATCATATTCCCATTCAACTGCCACCTGATTGTTAATGGGCAGGAATGTACATGGGAAATCATGTTCGTGGCCTCCCATGCCGTGCCATTCATCTGGCTCAGTATTGAACGGCGCGCCCCACGGGTATTCGGCCGCGAATCCATAACACCAGCTAGGGCCTTCCGGCATCCATCGGCCAAAAAAGTTTCGACCACAAAGACAAGAAAAGGCTATATCAGAGTCATCGGAATCGACTGCGAACGCCCTCACATGCGTCCATATCTGCCGATACGGCTTCTCTAGGTAATCGTCGCTTGGTTGTCCCCACCGCATAAACGCAGCAAGCAACCGCCAATCTGCGCCCTTACTACGGAATGGAGTGAGTAAAGCGACGAGCTCTGGCACATCATCTTCTTTCTCCGACCAAGTCTTGTTAGAAAGCTCGGAGGACAATTCCAAATCAACGAAGGCAGGAATCCACCATGCCTTATTCGTACGATCCTCGTTGGAGACGACAATTTTATGGGGTAATGTAGGGTCCAATTCTCGACGTCTTAGTAGAATTAAGGGTTTTCTGAGGAGTTTCGGTCCACTGCTGCGGGGTTTTTGCGAGGCATGGTCTTCTAAACGGGCAGCAAGCTCATTCATTGCGATCCACTGATACTTTTTGCCAATCCGTTCAGCCCATGTCGGTTTTCCACGACCGAAACCGAAGGATTGGACCATGTACCCATCATAATGTTTGCAGCCAGAGTCCAAATACCCGAAATCGTCTATTATCCGTTTGAGTATCCACTTGGCCATGTCTTTTCGTGAAACGCAGGATTCCCATCTGTCGAGGCATCCCATTGAGTAAAAGAAAAAATCATCATCGCAACAACTGGAAACGAGCCGCGGTAACTGTTCCCACTCTTTGACGGCGTCGTCGGTGGGCAGGTCCAGGGGCCAAGGCGACTTGAGTGAATCCAGGCGCCTAGCGACTTCATCGTGCCATTGTTGTTCGCCAAGCTGCTGTGCAAGCTCCGCAATTGAACGAGAATGATCTCGTAGCAGGGCATTGTGAAATCGAGCCGGATTCTTCCTGATTGCATCTGCCAGAACTTGACAAACAGCAGCAACTGCTTTGCGGTCATGAGTACAAACGCAGGCACCATAAGTTGTGAGCAAGGCCCGTTCCAGAATTGCATCATCATCAATAATTAGCATCCTGTGAATTAATGTGGACAGGACATCGACATGAGCAATTAGCACAGTCGTCGCCGCGCGAGAAGCGCGATCTTTGACCCGGCGATCGGCTGCTGCAGTAAACCAGACCAGAATTGTGGCCCAGCGTTCAGCAACAGCTGGCGCGACTTGGTTCAACGGTAGCTCGAACGCTGCTTCAATCAGCCTTCGGACGGGACTGAGGCCTTCGAATCGCTCGTGAAGGTAGTGACACCAGAACGCATCTCTTCTTGCCATCTTTTTGCCGCTCAAGAACTTGTGGAACCAGAGTGCATCTATGACAGAATCCGCCCATGAAATCGCTAGTGCTGCGTCTGTGGCATCGTAAGCAAAGCCATGCATAGCAAGGCCTTCTCGTAGATTCGATTCAGTCGCAGGAGAGAATGAGGCAGGATCGCGCCAGGGGTATGACGCTATTGCAGCCTTTAACGCAGATGTGCGGATCGGGCCGTCCGGTAGGTAATCAGGCAATTCCGTTCCCTTTGCGGTTTCCTCTGGGACAAGAATGGATAAAACGCTAACGACACCTTGATTACTAGCAATTGCTTCTGGAGAGCCGAGAAACCTCGAGAGACGGCCATTCGTGCCACAACTGCCCGCTAAGTTAGCCTGGTCGAGACCTCTAAGAACTTCCTGCGCGATTAGGAAGTCGCCTAATCTCTCAAATGCCGGACGCACGACACTTTCAGATCCAATCGTGTCACCCAACTGTGGTGCATCTTCGATCAGCAGATCCTCGCGAACCATCCAGGTAAGTAAGATGTCTCGCGGTGCATTTTCGTGCTGCTCACGAATCAGACGTTCCGCGATTGACCATGTGAGTGCTGATGTGTCCGACGACGCAATGCCTTGGGCAACCGTTAGCAAGCTCCTAGATACCAGCGAAGCACCAGAGGCTCCCTCATATGACAGGGCAAACAGACGGTCTTTTTCTGCTAGAAAAGCCTTTATGGCCTGTGCAATACCAAGCCAGCCAGTAGGCATTTGCGTTAGTTCTTTTGATTTCAGCGTCTTGCATACGAGCTGCAAATAGAGCGGATTAACGAATTCAGGCTGGAGTATAGGAGTTACAGGTGGTTCAATGCCATAATGTGCGAAATACCTTTGGCAGGCAACTTGCTCGAAACCAACGAATCCACAATGCTCTGCCTCGAATTGATTAAACGGGTCCGGAGTGCAATGTTCTCTGTAAGATGAGCGGCACGCTACGCACAGGCGCAAAAACGAACGAGTCTGAATCGCTTTGATAAACGAACTAAGTCGTTTTCGCCAGTACGACAGCGGTTTCGTTTCGTTGATCGCATCAAGAAAGATTACGAGCGGATAACCTGACGCCTCTCCTGCTGAGTTTAGCGCATCCAACAAGGAGTCGCGACTTAGCGCGCTTGGCAAACCCAACGATTCTCTTAATCGAATCCAAGGATCTGGCTCGCCATTAAATTCGTGTCCGAAAACCACAATCGACAAGAGGTTCTCTCGCAAGCGTTTAACTGCCGCATCACAAATGCCATGAGTCTTGCCTGATCCCGCTGCACCAAGAAGAAGGAGTACGGATTCAAATCCAGACCATCCTGTTGGCGAACGTAACCAGTCGAGCAACTGTTGCGTGACCGTTATCATCTCCCTGGTAGCGTCGAGATTCGCGGCTGGAAAGGAACACTCGTATTCCGCCATGAACTGCCGGAAGCTCGGCGAGTCAGACCTACCAGTTCCGTGCCTAGCGTCAAAATCCTCTACTAAACTTCCCTCCAGCTCCGTAATTATGGAAAGACCGCGCGAAAGCTGGGTTCGGAGCATATCTGCTCGATCACGCGACGGCGAATCAAGCAACCTGAAAGATGTGTTGCGTACTTCCGCCAAGGCTCCGACGCAGCTCTCGCCCTCGGTTCTCATCGAGTCGGGCCAGATAGGGTCTAAGCTGCCACCTGTCTTGCGTTCGACCGCATGCTCCAGATGGCTGAGACACTTTTCCCACACCTTGAGTTGTGTTTGTAAGGCCGTTTTCCATGTATCGGATTGCCCTAAAGCGCACAACCATTTCCACATATCCGTTTCAACGTTCACTTCGGGCGTATACCGAGGACCCGCAGTTGCGCTGGCAGATGAAAGATGCTCATTGAACCACTCTTTGGACAGGACGGTCTCGTTAAAGAAATACGCGCGCATTCCTCCGTTCTCGTCGTGCTTGAGAAGTTCGGACAGGAGCTGCGATGCAGACCATAATTCGATGACAAGGCGATGGCCAGATTTTCTGGCAGCGGCCTCTCTACTCTTCTTCCATTCTCGTAGCTTGGAAACGCCAGATTTTCCTCGCCGGCCTGTAGATCCTGTCGGATCAAATGGAAAGCAAACTACAAAACACGTTAGTTCCCTATGGATCTTGAGTGCGGTGTCCAATGACTGCGACACTTGCTTGATTAATGAACCGGTGTCAAAAACGAACTTGGCCTGCCAGCCTTTTCTCGATCCGTTAGGGAAATCTGCATAACACTCGACGCCTCCGTCGCCGCCCGAACCACGAAGGCGAACGAATGGAACCTCATCTGGTAACGTGTTGCGCGCAATCTGGCAGCAGAGTTCCTCAAAGGCCTCGTTCTGCCCACCCTGTCGATGTGCGATTTGTCGGAATTGACCTGCATCCATAATAACACTCTACCCCTTGATTCGAAGGGTGTCACGAGGAAAGCCTGAGAATGCGAGTCTTTCACGCGGCAAAATATCCAACTATCAGTTACATGCTATGGCGAAGATTTTGAGCCAGTCATGGGAGCGTCACATCGCTTCAAATGCTTCCCATCAGTCGGGATATAGGATTTCAGGATGACACCAGGAATCGCTTCGGCTAATATTCCGTAACAAATTGGGCTTGGTCTGTAATGCCAATCAGAACTAACCACCTCTCTAAGACACACCTGATTGTTCGATTTAGGTTGAGAGTCTTATTGACGCGATATTCGCCGCGATGAATACAATTGTCCTTTTCACTAGCACCTAAAGCCACATGACAATCATTCTGCCCCGTTTCTTCGGGGCCGCGTACCTTACCCATCAGCCTTCAAAATAGGGTGTTTACCCTATGGCATTATCCTGGGACAATTCTATTATCAGTGAAAATTGTCAGATTCTAAGTGACAGATAATTGTTACTATTGGCGCATCGTTATGCAAATGTGCTACTCATAACAAGTAGCCATTACGTATCTATCCACGATCAAACACTACACGGGGACAACGCTGAATATTGCGATGACACGACGTGTGTGCTCTTTCAGTCGGGATTAGGAACATCGTCACCAATACACTGAACAGAGTCATGACTGACAGTGTCAAATCGCCGATTCCAGCAACAGCAGACAGGAGCATTTCATCTTGGCCACGGTGGTGCTGCCGCAAGTTCCGAACCATCTTGAACAAGTTAGACGAAGGCGTTGTAGCGCAGAAGAGGTGACCATATGAGGCTCGAGGCAATTACGCTCAAGAACTTCCGGGCGTTCCAAGAGGAAACTACAATCCGAGTCGGCAACCTCACTTCGATCATTGGCCGCAATGACGTTGGGAAATCGAGTGTGCTTGAGGCGCTTGAAATCTTCTTTAACAATGAAGTCGTGAAGATTGATCCGGGCGACCTGAACGTTCACACTGACGGAGACACCGTGGAAATCACCTGCGAATTCTCGGATCTGCCTGACCCTCTGGTTCTCGACTCCCAGGCTGAAACCGGTCTTGCACAGGAGCACTTACTTACGCAAAGCGGACGTCTGCGCATCAAGAAACGATTTGGATGTGGCGGCTCAAAGGCAAGGGAAGAGGTGCTCGTCTGCGCCAATCACCCCTCGGCGAACAACTACGCAGATTTGCTCTTGCTCAACAATGCAAACCTGAAGAAGCGGCTCCGCGCCCTTGAGATCCCCGAAGACAATGTGCAGCTGAACAGCAACGTGTCCATTCGCCATGCAATCTGGAACCATTGCCCGGGCGACCTCCAGTCGGCGGACACAGAAATCTCTGTTGCCAAGGACGAGGGTAAGCGAATTTGGGACAAACTGTGCTTGCACCTGCCGCTGTTCGGGCTTTTCCAATGTGACCGCCCAAGCCGTGATTCCGATGACGCAGTCCAAGATCCGATGAAGCTGGCCGTTGCCGCCGCATTGGGCGAGCCGGGGATTCAGGAGAAGCTCACGGAAATCGCTGAGGCCGTACAAGAGAAAGCCGTCGAAGTCGCCGAGCGTACGCAAGGCGTGCTCGCGAAACTCGATCCGACGTTAGCACAGCAGCTCACACCCGCATTCAAATCGGATCCCAAGTGGTCGGGATTATTCTCGCTGTCTCTCAACAGCGACGATGGAATTCCCGTGAATAAGCGTGGTAGTGGAGTGCGCCGCTTGATCCTGGTGAGCTTCTTTCGCGCTGAAGCGGAACGCCGGTTGGCTGAAGGAACCAGCCGGACCATAATCTATGCGATCGAAGAGCCAGAGACATCGCAGCACCCACACAACCAGCGGTTACTGTTGGAGTCATTTCAGGATCTGGCGGCGGAGTCTGGTTGCCAGGTCCTGCTGAGCACACATAGCCCGAGCTTTGCTAGTCACCTACCCATCGACAGTTTTCGCTTCGTTTCGCAGGCAGCAGACGGACGACGTATTGTCGAGGAAGGTGACGACGCAGTTTTTGAGCGAGTCACTCAAACCCTCGGCGTGGTTCCCGACAACCGCGTCGGCGTTCTCGTATGCGTGGAGGGTCCAACCGACGTGACAGCGCTCAAGTGTCTCAGCCGCATTCTGCACGCCGACGACGCGTCCGTCCCAGATCTAGACCGGGACAGCCGCATTGCGTTCGTGGTGCTAGGCGGTGGCACTCCGTGTCATTGGGTCAGTGAGCATTATCTTCGACCCCTCGGCAAACCTGAAGTGCACATTTACGACAATGACGTTCAGAAATATGCGGAGGCGATCACGCAAGTTAATGCGAGAGGTGATGGTTCATGGGGGGTACAGACGACAAAACGCGAGATTGAGAATTACCTCCACCCGGACGCCATACAAGATGCGGTGGGCTGCGCCGTGACGTTCGATGATTCTGACGACGTCCCTGCCTTGGTGGGGGTCAGCAAAGGGTGGAGTAGCAAGACGGCGAAGAAGAAGCTCGCAACGTATGCGTTCCCGGCGATGACGTCTGAGCGTCTTGAGGCACGCGATTCCGGCGGCGAAGTAAAGGATTGGCTTCAGCGAATCGAAGCCATGCTGTGAAAACCTCTATGATTCCCAACCACTTTGAAAACAAACGTCGGGCGATACCCGAGTTTCAATGCGGCAATTGCTCCCACATATTACAGAGGAATACAAAAGCTGTTTAAGCAGAAAGGCATCATATGCACCATTGAGCGGCGAAAAAACCATTGAACTAGCACGCTCCGATTTACTCTCGTGGCAACTGTAATCTCGGCTTGGAGATGGTTGTTTTCGACCAGAGGAAAGCGACATTTGATTTTCTACGCCATACCAAGCTGCCGTTTTGTTTGCAAACGCCTTGGCGTTGAAATACCGAGCACGGCATACAAGTCGTCTTGGCGCGAATGTCTTGAACTCACTAACGCCACTATCTTATTCGGACCCAATTCAAGAATTAACAAAAAGAAACATCTTCACTCATGAAACTGACTGGGGAGCAATTCAGTGTCAAGACAACGGATACGCCGGCGGTTACAGATCTGATTCATCGAACAACCAAACTGTATGGATTCAACGTCCAGGAAGGTCGCACGGTTGAAGACGAGATTCAATTCTCCGCAATGCGCACCGGGCCATGGTATGGGTTTCTCGTTTCTTCGCGGCTGCAGCGCGTCGACTGGACTTTTCAGTATGATGAGAAAACCCAAACCACCGTTCTCACTTACGACAGACGTTGGTTCGACTGGTACCGCCTTGCCGTCATCGCTGCGGCAGTCCCCGTTGCGTGCCTTTGGTGTTACGGCCTCCATACGCTCTTGAACTTCGCTGACGTGGCAACTGAGTTCACATGGATTCCAGCCGCACTACCTTGGGTCGGAATTTTTGCAATGTTCGTGTTCCAACACCGAATTCTTTCGTACAGCGATTCTCTCGCTTACATTGATCGGATACGTACCGATCTTCGAGCAAAGAGGCTTAGGCTGGATGCCCTTCCCGACGTCCGCTGGAATCGCGGGACCGTTTTTTCCATAACGTTTCTTGTATACGCTATTATCCCCTTTATAATAATCATTCTAGGCGAATCGTTTCCCCAGATACGCCTTGAAGCCAACCTTGAGAACGCATTTCCTTGTGCAATATTGCTTCTCGTCTTCCTAGTTCTCGCATTATTCATCGCCATGTATGTCATATCAGTTCGATTCGGTGCGGGGGAACGCTTCCTAAGTGTTAAGCCCGCGCTCTCTGGCTTGGCGGTGGTCCTCTTGCTCACGACTGGGCAATTCAGTTTGCGAGTTTTTGGATTGCTACCGGCAGAGAATTGGAACATTGCAATGCACCTACGCTCAGTGTACCGAGAAACGGGATCGAGAAATGGCCCTAGATCAATCGCCTCATACCGCGAGGAAAAAGCCGCACGGGACCTGGAAGAATTACTTCCACGATTTTGGGCTTTTCTCTTTTTGCCTTTGGCATTATTGCTGCTCGCTCTAGGGTTCGGCATAATTTCGATCCGCTCAGCGGCTGAGACGCAGCGAATGTGCTTCAGACTCCAGATCGAGGCATGCTCTGTCTCGACTCGGGCTTGTACAGCAGGGCGCGGATTTTTGCGCATCTTTCAATCGGTTCTCGTCGTTGTCTGGGTTGTCATTGTAGCCTTGGCGACATTTGGACTTGTGGAACTCCTCCGGGTCGCATCCCGGGCTATTGTCTCGCCATTCGCAGTAATGGCGCCAAGCGATCCGGTGGGAACCGTATGCGGAACGAGCAATGCAATAGTCCTGCTATTGGAATTGGAGCATGTTGAGGAAACCGTTCAATTGAGTGTCCGGATCCTCTTTGTGGTTTGGGCATTTGCTTTGCCATTCCTCGCGTGTGTCTCGGTCTTGGACCTTGTGTGCCGCCATCTGCGCACCAGAAAGCGTCTGGCACATGGCATATCCGTCGACGGCACACAGCCAGATGGCAACGAGAAGTTCTCATGGCTCGCGGACTTGCAACACCGGGCAGGGAGTCCCGCATTGAGTCTCTTACTCACCGAATCTAAAAGGCCGTTGGCACAAGTACACGTTGGACAATCCCAAGTACGTCTTGTCGAAATTTCCTGCGGTGCCGTGGACCTTCTCTCGAGCGATGAGCTTGGAGCACTCGTTGCTCACGAGTTCGCGCATCACGTTTGCGGTCACCCACGGAAACACAATACACTCCAGTGGCTCGGTCGACTGACTTTGGTGGGCGATACGTTTGTTGGAACGCTCGAGGATAGTTTTGGATACGAACTCAAGGCCGATCGGATCGCCGTTACCCGCTTTGGTGTGTCACCTGACAGCCTACGAAACGCGCTTCTAAAGATGCAGGTTGCTACACTGGTCGGCTCCAAAGCGAAAGCACCTGGGCGCGATAGACAGACTTCAAAATCGACTCGCGGTCGTATCTGGAGTGCCGTCGTCGGTCCGTTGTCATTCTGGCTCGCCTTGTATCGCGGGGATCCACCGCTATCCTATTGGCATCCTTCGCTTCGTGAACGCCTGGAAGCGCTAGATCGTCTCGAAGAATGGCCCGAGGACAGTCAATCAAACGGGATATGTAGCCATGCCGCCAACTAACAATATTAATGAAACAACCCGCGATCTATGCAGGGGCCTTATCGAACGGCATATCCCAGATGAAACCAAGATGTTCAAACCGATCTGGGATGCGTTTTGGCAGATGCTACCAAGTCATCGTATCGAGTCCTTAAGGGAATTGCCGGCCTGGGACGACGGCGATCAATGCGTTCGAGCGCTCTCCGCATTGGGCGATACCAGCCAACAAGCGATGGATGCGTTATATGTCATAGGCTCAGTCGTTGGGGCAGTCGTAACGCTGCTCAATCAAGATCCGAGCACGCTTATTGAAACCGCTGACGTCGATGGTGCGCTGCGCCATCACGCCGGCCAGCTAGGTGCACCCGAACATGTTCGTCGTATCCTCGAGACTTTTGGCACACCGCTGCTTGCAGATCAGTTGGCTGCCGCGGATTGGCACGGAAGCGAATCTCCAAACGTACCGGCAACTGGACTGTTGAAGATAGAGTGCAGCGAACTAACCTGGAACCGCCGTAGTTGCACAGCGACCGTCACCAAGACGCAGACTAGCGAGGAAGTCGACGAGCTCTTCCGACAGCGCGAGACCGAATTTGATCTATTTGTAGATGAACCGGAATCGACCGTTTGCGTACTGGGAACAAAGCTCGAGCTTAGCGCGTTACAGCCACGGGAAAGGCGATTTCTCTTTCTTGTTCTGCAGGCCCTTCGTCGCATCGGTGTTGTGACTCATTTCCAAATTAAGAGAGATGCACTTCAGGACACAGAGGCATCTCCTGAATCCATCCGTAATGCGAAGTCCGCCCTCAACAAGAAACTCTCCGGCCTACTCAGCGACGTCATGACAGCCCAAAAATACGAGAGTTCTTACGCGGTAACGCGGCTACCCTATTGTTGGGTCCGGTTCGACGGTACACCGTCGAAGTTGGCCCCTGATCTCCCGGCGTAAGCAAGGGGAATCTCCAGCGCATCGAGAAGCTGCGTTGCTGACATTTGCGGGTCGTGGTCATAATCATACATCATGCCCAACAGCGATTCACCTTTTGACTTGAATGATGCGACGCTTGCGTGGCGTTTTTTTCGCCGCATCCCTGCAGTATAAATCCATCCCGACCAGTCCGGCACATGAGCCTCGTTGATTCCAACGACGCCTTCTCTCGCGATGATGATCCTGTAGTTCGGATCGGTTTCATTCTCCAGCAGAGAATGCACCGGCTCTGCTACATTTGAGTCAATCCAGCTTTGCATCCCGATGACCCACACCCCAAGCGGATCGGGTCGTTGATATCCGGAAAAATCGTTGCTGCGGTACGGGCGGTCCGCCAAGCGAAAGATATTGTTCGCCATCTGCTCTTCCAAATCGGTCGCCTCGCCACCTAGATGTCCCGCCATGTTGGCTTTCTTAATGAATCCATCGGTGAGTCGGTAGATTTCATTTCCGCTCCGAAATCGTGCCCATGCCATCCTCATGGGTCTTCTTGACCCTTTTTAAGCCTTTCGGGTCTGAACATACCCGCGTGCCTACGAAGTGCTCACGTTTCGCCACGAAGTAATCACGAACGCAGTGCAGACTGAGTTTGACAAGCGAGTTGTTACCCGCTTTCGGAGTAGGGCATGTAAACAAACTCGTACACCCGGCGACCCCTTAAATCGCCACAACTAAGGAGAATAAACAATGAACACACCAATTTTTGCACCCGGAACGAAAGCCCACGACCAGGCCAGACAACGTGCGGCCAACATTCGCCTCAATCTCGCCCGTTCCATCGGCTTGTATGCCCTCGGTGATCGTGCGCCGGTTGTCCTGCAAACACTCGCCGATGCCCATGTCATTTACAAGTCGCTGAACGCGAAGGTTCCGGCTCCGCGAGGCGTTGATCCGGCGCGATGGCCAGCGACGCTCGATGCTCTGGTTCGTCGCTTTGAATCAAGCGCCACAAGTGACAAGCATTGCGCTGCCTAATGGAGCCACCCATGAACCCCTGGAAACTCACACTACTTGAGCTCTTGCGCGACATTCTACGCTTCGCGCTTTGGATCGCATTCGTGATCAATGGCTTGATGCTCGGTGTTTTCTCGATCGTGTTTTGCTATCAGTTTCTCAGTCATCTCTGGAGCTGGCTACGTGAGAATTTTTTCACCGGAAGTTGGTAAGTCATCACCGTGCAACATCGGAAAGGAACACAACCATGCAGCCCATTCGGAGCGAACGAGAGGATGAGTTCTGTCATGATCCCTGGAACAAAACACCACAGCAGACCGGACAAAAAGACACGGCACACGTTCTTAGCGATGCCGGTGCCATTGAGTCATACAACGCCCTCCGGCGTATCGCATGTGTTTGCGGTTGCCTCAAAGCACCGGGTGGTTTCTGCGCAGTTTGCACTGAGCCTGTTTGTGAGAGCTGTTACGGCTCCTGTCATTGCTGTCACATGCCGCTCTGCCCAAACCACAGCACGTTCGAACAGGATGACGCATCCGAGTCGCTGCGCTACTGCAAGACCTGCCACGCCGCTCGCTCAAGAAAACAATTGGTACGCAAAATCGCGAGGTCAATTCTTTCACCTTTCGTGCGATTCGGAGATGAACATGCGAAGCGATAAACCATCCCAAACAACACTCGATCTACTCTACGGGGTCCAAAACGACCTGCTTGAAGATCCAGTTGGTTACGCTATGCGCCGTGCAATCCAACTTAGTGTGGCGGGGAACACCCAAATCGGCTGGTTGCGCGAGCGTGTTACCAAGCACAAGACCGAGCAGATGTATGCCGGACCGTTTGGCCAAATACGGAAAACCGAGGGTGAAATAGTCCACGGCGGAGATGACAAGGAATTGCCGATTCGCCAGGCCGCACAAGGGATGGGCGATCACACGCTCACCCTGGGTGGCAGTGGATCCGGCAAGACAACCAAATCACGCTGGACGATTCTCCAGGCCGCAAAGCATGTGATGGGGCTGTTTCTGTTTGATTTTAGAAAGCGTGAATACCGCTGCCTGGTTCCCTGGTTTGCAGCCATGGGGATGGTGCTCATGGTCGTCCCGGCCAGAACGTTGCGTCTCAACCCGCTCGAAGTGCCACGTGGTGTCCCCCCATACAGTTGGGCCACGCGTGTGGCGGATGTGTTGGTGCAGGTCTTTCGACTGCCAGCCCGAGCGACCAAACTCATAAACGTCACTCTCATTGAACTCTTCGAGCGATTTGGCGTAATCCAAGGTGGCCGGCGATTCCCCACGCTGTTCGATCTGCGTGAGGCCGTATCGGTTAAGGCCACAGCCAACGCCCAGGCACGCATGGCCGTTGTCGACGCACTAGATCCCGTGCTCATGTCATTGCGATCGGTGCTGTGCTATCGGCGCGGCTGGTCAACTTCCGATCTGGCCAAACACAGAATCGTCTACGAGCTCGACGGCGTGGGCGAGGTGGAAAAAGATCTTATTCTCTCCAGCCTGATTCTGCCGGAGTTTACCGCGCGCGTCGCGGCCGGAGTGTCCAACAAGCGTATGAACTTGCTCATCTGCTGTGATGAAGCGGCTCGTCTCGTGTCAGCTTCAGGTACAGGCATCGGCGACTTGATTGGGCTAATCCGGGGAACGGGAATCGGCTTGGAGCTGTCCATTCAGTCCGCCGACATCGCGCCCGCGATTCTGTCCAACACCGCCAATAAATTCATCGGGCGCTGCGGTAGCGCAAGTGATTATTCCACGATGGCCGAGGCCATGGGTCTGACGGCAGAGCAGCGTCGCTATATGGCGCAGCATCTTGTGCCCGGCCAATTCGTCGGCCAACTCGCAGAGGGTCCGGGACGATCGCCATTCTGGCTGCGCGTGCCAAATGTGGATCTTTCCAAACCACCTTCACCAAAAACTGCCCAAGGCCATCTTGCACTGGCCGGTCTTCTTCCAGGGGTGGGTGCTTCGGTGGATGCAGCAGATTCATCAATGGGACTGGCCGAGCTTTTGACACTACCAACGGAAGTAGCCAGTGAGTTTGTCGACTGGTCGCCTTATGGTCATCGAACCAAGCAAGGTAACCCCGTTACGTCCAGCGCTCCGCCGTTGTTGTCCGATGCCGAGAGTCGCTACCTGCGAGCCGTGATCGATCACCCCGGAAAACCCTCCAGCGCATACGCCAAGCTGGCCGGAGTGGGAACGCATCAGGCGATCGCGCTACGGAAGCAACTCGTTCAACAAGGTTTTCTGCGAGAGCACAAAGTCAACATCTCTTCTCGAGGTCGAGTATCCATCGTACTCGAACCGTTGCCCAAGGCTCTGGCTGCGACTGACGGAAAGGAGACTTAAGTACCATGCGTGGAGGTTTCATACACAATGTCATTTTGATTACAGCGCTGGCTGAGCTCTTCGAACTCGAGGGTTGGCGCGTAGACACCGAAGTTCCCATCCGCGTTGGCACGACCATTCGGTTTGTGGATCTGGTTGCTGAGCGCGAGGGCTATTGCATCGCCGTTGAAGCCGAGTGCTCACCCAAACGAATTGAAGGTGATTTGGATAAGGCACGGGCTCTGGGCGCGCAGGAGCTTTGGATCGTAACGCCCAACACCCGTATCGCCGCAGGTGTGCGCCGCAAGCTTGATCGACTGTTTGTGCCGGTCAATCGGGATGGTCTCTTTGTGCTGACGCAAGGCGCTGCCAAAGAAAGAATTATGAATGGGTTACCGCTTTTTGCCGGGTCGTAAGACGGTAGCAGACAAGCAAACAGCACGTTCGCATTTTAGAAAGGAGTTGAAACATCATGCAGATTAAGTGGTCCAACGTGGTCGCGCTTGGACTGGTCATCCTCGCTGTGGTGTTGGCGATGAGTAACGCAACCAGCGTATCGGCGGTGCTTTCATCGATCAGAAACATCGGGCCAAGGCATTCCGTCGAGGACAAGACACTGGGGCTATGCGTGTTGGGTGTGCTCTGCGTTACCGGGGTTGCCATCGTTCGGCTCATCACCACCAACTGGGAAAGGAAAGACTCATGATCATTGGCATTGACGGAATAGAAAACCGGGAAACCGCTGCTTCATTTGCTGAAGGACCAGACCCTCAAGACAGCGCACCGGCTCCAAACCAAGAGGAGAGAGAATTCCTCGATGAGCCTAAGGTGAATCTGGAATGGCAAGAGTCATTGAACACGCTCGTCGATGAGATCGCGATTCTAGGAAGAAACGTGGAACAACTGAACGAATCGGTAGCCACGCAGGGGCAACAGATCACCGACTTCGTAGCGCGGGATCAACTCATTGGCCGGTTGCACGATCGATTGGCTCGGTACGAGCAGGCTGAAAGAGAGGGAAATTTCGTGGTACCGCTCACCCGTAAGATCGCGGTTCTGCATAGAAGAATCATGGAACAGCGATCGCTTCTGGCCGGAGCGCTTCGCAAAGTTTCAGAGCCCCTTCGCCGCCACTCCACCAAGGCATGGTCCCTCCAGGCACTGGATGGCGTACGCATCGAGCTCGAGACCATCCTCGGTGATTTCGGCGTGGAGGTGTTCACTTGTGATAGGGATCGGTTCGACCGCGCGCGCCAGACGGCCGTGCAGCGCATGGCCACCGACGACGCCTCTCAGGTGGGTCGCATCGCATCCCGACTGGCTCCGGGCTTTCAGGTCGGGGAGCGTGTGATCGTGGCCGAACGCGTTTCCGTATTTGTGAAATCAGAGAATAGTTAACCAAACAATCAAAAGGAGTTAAGTACCATGATCGTATTAGGCATAGATGTTGGAACAACACGAAGCAAAGTCAGCGCGCTGGATGACACCGGTCGCGCGCAGATTGTTTTGAATCACCGCGGTGATCCTTACACGCCGTCCGCGGTGTATTTTGAGGAAGGTCGCACGCCCATCGTTGGCGTGGAAGCCCTGGCCGAGGGTTTTTTGTATCCGCAGTATGTTCACACCTGCTTCAAGCGGGTGTTGGGCTCGTCGGATGTGCTCTTTACTGACGCCGATGGGGACACTTACACGGCGACAGATCTGACTCGCATCCTGATCGCCGCGCTCAAGCGTGATGTGGAAAACCGTTTCAACCAGGAAGTGGACGAAGCGGTCTTCACCGTCCCGGCGAATTTCCAGGATCATCGCAAGCAGGCCATGATCGATGCGGCGGAAGGTGCCGGAATCAAGGCAATCAAGCTCGTCCACGAGCCCACGGCTGCGGGGATCGCCTACGCGCTAGACAAGAACAAGGATTTTCGGTTCGGTGTTTTTGATCTTGGCGGCGGGACCCTGGATGTTTCCATTCTGGAGAGCAAAGGAGATCGCATCACCGTACTTAACAGCACGGGCCGGGAAAAACTCGGCGGTGAGGATTTCAGTGCGCGCCTGAAACCACACATCCTCGAACAGTTCATTAAGGAGAACAAATACGAACCGACACAGGAATCCGATCCACTCTTCTTCCAGGAACTGGCGGATAAGGTCGAGCAGGCCAAGATCCAGCTCTCACAAAAGAACAAGACCCGAATCGTGGTTGGTTGTCAGGGCCGGCAATCCATTGTGGAGATCACTCGGGATCGATTCGATTCACTTACTACTGATTTGGTCCAGGATGCTATGGACTGCACCAAGGAGGCGGTGGAAGAAACTGGGCTTTCCTTCTCTGATCTGGACACGTTCATTCTGGTTGGTGGCAGTGTTCGGATACCTGCCGTGCAAAGCGCGCTCGCTGATTTAACCAGCATCGTGCCGCACTGCGACATCGAGCCCGATCGCGCGGTTTGCTATGGGGCAGCCCAAATGTGCGCCATGGAATTGGCCAAGTCGGGTAAGACGATCATGGTTGGTGGACGAGCCATACCCGCCCCCAAGGCGTTTGTTCAGGAATCCACAGCGCATGGCGTCGGCTGCTGCGTCGCGGAAAAAGATGGCACCCTTCGCAACGCCGTCATTCTCCCAAAGGGAACACCCATCCCCATGACCAAAACAGATCGCTTTGCGCTGCATGAAGAAGATCAGACCGAAGCGCGCATCGAGGTATTGCAGGGAGATGAGGGACAGGAACGTGACGAGTGTTTGTCCATCGGTGAGATCGTACTCTCGGACCTGCCACCGGAGCACAAGAAATCGCGTCGCATCGAAGTCACCTATGCGATCGATGAAAACGGGATGATCCACACCACCGGTAAGGACCTTGTCAGCGGCGAGCAGGCCGAAATCCGTATCGATTACAACAAAGGAATCGCACAGTCAGATTCGGACCAGCAAGCGGCGTAGGCAAAGTCGAATTATTCAAAACGAAGGAGGACCCGAAATGAAATACTTGGGATTCACAAATGGGAGCGCCGATTGCGGCAAAGGCCACGTTGAACGGCTTGTCCTGGCAATCGATGCCTCACCGTCAATGCATGACACCGACTGGCCGCCGTCACGACTGCAGGCTGCGACCGAGGCGGCCATCGCCCTTGTTAAGCGCAAGACCCAAATTGCACCCCATGACGAGGTGGGCGCGCTGGCGTATGCAAACAGTAGCTGGTGGCTTGCGCATCCAGACGTAGTAGGCAAGTATCAGAATCGCACGTGCCGTTCAATCAAGCGGATTAGCACCAGCGGCGCTACCAACATCACATCTGCGCTTCTTCGAGCTAAGCCCGTTCTGCTCGAACGCCGATCGCGATCCCTGCTGGACCGACTGATCTTTCCAGGCACAGCGACCGAATCTGCGAAAGTTATTCCGCGGATCATTCTGCTAACGGATGGTCATCACAACGATGACAGTGATCCATTACCCGCGGCCAGAGACCTCAAGGAAGCCGGCGTGTGCATCGACTGCATCGGCATCGGCGGCTCGCCAAATGATGTCGACGAGGACCTCCTTAAGGAAATAGCATCAAAGCATGCCGACGGTGTGACTCCACGCTACGCCTTCATCGGTGACAAAAGTGAGCTCATTCAGAAATTCGAGGAACTCGCCGGTCGGATTACGCGGTAGCCGTTGTCGAATTGTTCACGAGTCGAACAAGGAAGGAGAAATCGATGAGTTTGTTGGAACTTGTTATCAAAACGCTTGCCAATGCCACAGCTCTGTTACTCGATATTGTTGCAATTTTGCTCGTGATCCGCGCAGTTTGCGGGAAACGAGTTGTACCGGTGCTTGGCGAGTTTAATCAAGCTGGTCGCCCGTTGATCGATCGCACACTCAAACGTATGGAGGACTGTTGGCACAGGTTGGTTCCGGGTAGGCCCTTGTCGC
>JAJDEA010000271.1 GCA_029260035.1 Phycisphaerae bacterium | reverse complement strand
ATCTTGCAAAACAAAATGCACTGATCCGGGCTGTCTGAAACTTCCAACACCGCAGCGCCAGCGCCGTCGCCAAAAAGAATGGCGGTTCGCCGGTCTTGTGCGTTAGAGAAACGAGTTAATGCTTCTGCACCGACTACGAGTGCCCTTCGGTAAAGCCCTGAGGCGAGCATTCCCCCCGCCATGATGGTCCCGATGACAAAACCCGCACAAGCCCCGTTCACATCGACGGCGGGAATCGGCTTGCCCCCTAATGCGCCATGCACGATTGCAGCTGTTGCGGGGAAAGCATGATCTGCCGTGGCGGTTGCGCAAAGAATTATGTCGATGTCGTCAATCGATAGTCCGCTGTCTTCCAATGCAGCCCGGCATGCATGCGCAGCCAATGTCGAAGTGCTTTCGTCTGGGGCTACCTGACGGCGTTCTTTGATTCCGGTTCGAGTAAGAATCCATTCTTCAGTTGTGTCGAGATAATCTACGAAATGCTGGTTTGTACGAACCCCAGTGGGAACATATGCGCCTGTCCCAATGAGTCGAATTGGAAGACTTTGAGTCACTGCCATTCGTTCCTTAGTCAGCGTATATCGTCCGAGCGGCCAACAGTACCATTGTTCTGATGGCCCATCAATTGTCGAGAGGCCCGAAAGCGTGTGCCAATGCTCGAACGAAAAACTCGAATCGCAGCCGAAAAACTGATTATTCTTGTTCTGGAGGCAATAAATCTGGGCTATGCGTCGGGAGATCCGAGAGGCAAAACGAGTTTTGCACTGACGTATCCACACGTTGCGCATGATGCATGGGGAAGTTTTGGTTTTCCACACTTCGGGCAAGGGCTAAGCGTAATGGGGGTTAGCGCATGATGGGCACGCCTGGTGCGCGTCCGCATTTTCGATTTCTTGTTCTTGGGTACCATGTACTCGCCACCAAAAAACAGCAAAAGAACGAGAATCCGCCTTCTGCCGAAAAACCAACTTTCCACACGGCGCAATCCTAAAGGCGCTCGTCCAAGCCAGCAGGCTAAGGGGATACTGGCGCTCTGTCAAGGCAGTGAGGAGGCACAAAACCCCCGTGTCGCTGCACTAAGGGCAATTCTCCGGCGCCACAAACGGATAGGCTGTGAGATTAAACGCATTCACCGCTTGCAGGATGTCGTTTCCGTTGCCAACAGTGTCCGGCACCTGCGGGTTCAAATCGACCCAACTGATGTCAGGCCTACTTGGGGAAACTAAGAACCACTGCAAAACCGCCGTGACGTCGAATCCATTTACGGAGCCATTCGCTGGGGTCCATTGGTTTAGACCGGCATCAAATACTCCAACAACGTCACCCCAAAACCGCCCGTCTACCGGTGCCGCAATGGTATTGATGACAACATCGGCGGAAAATGAAACTTCATCCGCCGTCGCACGAACAGCATACGATGCGACCGGGACGATTTCGCAGTCGGAGATCTGAATTACGGTTTCCGGCCACATGCGGGCGGGAGTGATTGGAGAGGATTCGACTCGTGAAATGCCGTTCACGTCCGGTGTTCCAACCCATCCAACGACGCCCGGCGTACCGGGGCCGCTCAGCATCTCCACCTGGAAGTTTACTGCATTGCTTCCGTTGTTTGGGCTGAACGAGATGTACCGATTCTTGAGTACATTGTCTGGCGCTTGCGCTGAAAGCGGCGCATTGAACCCACAATTAACATCAAACACTTCGAATCCATCAACGGCCGCTTCCACGATCGAACCAGCACCCAGATCAGATGCATTGAATCGCATTTGGACCTGGTTGGTTGGAGCCAACACGTCAGCAATATTGAATGACTTTTGGAACCATCCCCCAACTACTTCTGCGCCAGATGGTCCTACAGTTTCCAGATTCGTCCACGACGAGCCGCCGTCGTTGGATATCTCAATGACAAATGTATCCTGGTTCGGGCTGTCGCCCTCTACATTGGAAAACCAACGCGCGTAGCTCACCCTGGGGTCAGATGCATTTGATAGGTCGAAGACAGGCGATGTTAATGTTGTGGTACCGCCATCCACATCCGAATTGCCCGCCACATTGTCGGTAAGGAAGCACCTTCCTGAGCCATCGAAATCAGAAGGTGGATCGCCTCGCGCGCCATTGGCTGGCACCCCGGAATTCCATTGACCGTCGGTCGCGTTGCCAGACACCGTCCAACCCGTTGTCACTTCAAAATCAAACGACGCGACGTCCACGATTTGCGATGCCGCGAAAACCCGATAAGGAGCCGTCGAACCACCTGTCGGGTCGTTGAATGTGCCGCCACCACTCGCATCAGCCGAGAAGAAAAAATCGACCGTTTCGCCGCATTGAGCCGCCGGAAGGGTCGCAACGTATTCATTCGGAACAGTTTCCGTCATGGCATCGGCTGTAAAAGCACCGACCTGTCCAATACGATAATTCACCATGCCGCTCCCCGCGACGGGACTCGACACATTTGGGAGTACGTCTACATCTATGTTCGACGCTTGGCTTGGCGGGAGTAAGCCCGGCAGGCCTGAGGGGTAGTCAAACTGCAGCAAAGCGAGCACTGGGCAGTCCATGTTATGTGCACCAAATGCATCGCATATTTCCTGGTGATGCGGTGTCCCGTTGCTGATGTCTCCATCGTCATCGTCGAGAGTGAGGAAATCTATCGTGATTTGCGGTGTGATGCTCGACCCATTGTGGAGCAAGATAGAATTCAGTGTCAAATCGGAGACAATTTGAAGAGCATTAGCTGGATCGGTAACGCCGAGGTTAAGGCGAGTGTCCCATACACAGCCGGAAAGAAGTTGGCCGCAGGCATGGATCGAACTGCCGCAGGATGAACATCCCGATTGGAGTTGGCAATTGTTTGCGGCGTTACGAATGCCTGATGCACACTGATTGAGAACAAATCCGACGCCTAACCTGGGGTCATCGGCAACCAGTGCCGAAATGCAATCCGACATACCTTCGCCATACTCTCCCTGCCCACTTCCGCCAACTTGAATGAGGTGATGGCCATATTCATGCTGAGATATGCCTGCAAACGATGTATTGGACGTATTGTTCCCTATGTCCTTTCGGCAGAAGTTTATCGAAGATCCGTCGTACCAGGCGTTGCCGGGACAGACGTTATCAATGCGATTCACCCGGACAGGGAAGTTGGTTTGAGTCGCGATCACCGGATAGGACGGGTTGACCGCGAGTACCCAATCGCGCACTTCGTTGGCATTTGCATAGCCATTGGCTTGTGCCAGGATGACTTCGCTGGTGTTCGCGGCATTGTGAGTGAAATCAGCGGGCCCTGGCGGCGTTACCAAAGAGGTCAGCAGCTCATCGGCACCAGCTGCGTTAAGAACCTGAAAAAACTCCCCGCGAATTGGGGACTCCACGGTGACTTGTGTGGTGCCGGCGTTGCTTATAGTGAAGTCTCCGTTGACATCGGCAAACGTCGAGCTTCCTCCTTGAATGGTTGCTGTTGAATAGGGAAAAGGAGTCAGCGCCTCAGCGCCGCACTCGTCTGCGCCAGGCCCTTGCGTGACGTTGCCCGAAACACTGCCGGAAACATCTTGCCTGAGAATAAGGTTTTCCCTGTAGAGAATCTGCCCCGTGCCTGCATCAGCAACAAAAAGCCATTTCAGGTATTCGCCAGCGTCTGGCTGGCCTTTTTCCGCGACAAATTGCACGGCAGAAACGGGCGATTCATCAAGTTCGTTGACGCCAGCCCAAATGACGGCTTTGTGTCCCGAGAACTGATTAAGCCCGGGGATTTCCTTGACAGCAGCAGCTTCCGCCACGTCGGATTGAATAACGGCATTGTTGGCGGGAGCAAAGTTTCCCAAATCCCTCAATGATGAGTTGGCCGCCACTACCGGAAAATCGCTTTGGTTACGAACGAGAACTTTTAGCTCACCGCGGAAAACAGGTGTGCCATTCAGGCTTTGTGAATATCGAATTAAGCTGAATTTATATTGGCCCGTAGCACGGTTAAACATAACCCCTTGCGAGGCTGGATCGCCAGCCAGTGAATCAATACGCGACAGGTCTTCTGGAACTGCGTCGAATACGCCGACCTCGTTGAGACGAAAGGTGTTTGCAGACGCTTCAGCCGAAAGGCCGGTCGTCATTTTGCGACCATAAAGTGACCGAATGCGGTCGTTCCTCGTGAAAGCCTGAACGCCGGGATATCGGCTCTCAACGGCCAACTTCGCGACTTCGCGCTTTTCGAGGCTTCCCCCTGCTCGCGCAGACTTCGCGGATTGAAGGCCGAGAACTGAAATAAGAGTTACTACTGCAATGGTGATTATCCGGGGCAACACAAGACTCCTTGATCGGTTTGTCTATCTTGGCATCCTGCTCTCGACATTGAGAGTAAATGCGCATATTTGTACATTTGACAACCATACCAAGAAAGCACTTATTCCCCAAACAAAAGCGGGAAAATTCGCAAAATTGTTGCGGCGAAGGGGCATTTCTTTCCGGGGAGGATTTGTAGCTAATCAGCCTCAAACGAGCCTGCGGTGGGACAGTTTGTTGCTATTGAACAACTCGTGCAGGCCGGATTTCGAGCAGAACAGACCGCGCGTCCGTGGAAGATAATGGCGTGCCCCAAATAAGTCCATTCCTTTCGCGGATAAAGCTCCATGAGGTCTCGCTCAATCTTAACGGCGTCCTTGTCGTTTTTGCTGGACCAGGTTAGTCCAAGTCTTGTCGCAAGCCGGCCAATGTGCGTATCGACAACAACTCCTTCATTCAAACCAAAACCTGTGCCAAGAACAACATTTGCTGTCTTGCGAGCCACCCCACGAAGCTCCACTAATTCTTCCATTGTGTTGGGTACCTCCCCGCCATGATTGGTGGCAATATCGCGAGCCGTCCCCTGAATGCTCTTGGTTTTCTGTCGAAAGAAACCCGTTGCGTGAATGACCTTCTCGACGTCTTGCGCTGGGGCGTCGGCCAAGGCTTTTGGGGTTTTGTATTTCTTGAACAGGATCGGCGTCACTTTGTTGATCGTAACATCCGTCGATTGCGCGGAAAGAATCGTTGCAATGAGCAGTTGAAACGGATCGCGGTATGTCAACGCACATTCCGCTTTCGGATAGAGTTTTCGCAATGTGCGCAGAATGCGCTGCGCCCTTTTCTTTTTTGTAGTGAATTCCTCTTCGATTGCAGGTCGTGTGGGCATCTGATTGTAGTCCTACGTTTGCTCTAACAACTCGTCGGTTGCGAGGAACCGGTCGGGTCAACCCATCGAACATACCCATCTTCAAAAACATCCTTCTTCCAGATCGGAACATCCTTCTTGATCGAGTCGATAAGCCAACGGCAGGCTTCGAATGCCTCAGCGCGATGGGCTGACGCGACAACAATCACCACAGATGACTCACCGATCGCAACGGTTCCGACGCGATGGAGGACGGCCACGCGGGCTAGCGACCACCGCTCTCTGGCGTCTCCCGCCAGTCGAATCAACTGCTGCTGAGCCATGCTTCCGTAAGCTTCGTAGTCCAGGCGAACAAGTTGTCCGTGCTGGCTGTCGTTTTCCGAACGAGTTCTACCTTCAAACGAAACGACCGCGCCGACTGAAATGTCGCTGGAAACGAATGCACTGGCTTGATCGAAAGACAACGGAGAATCAATAAGCGCCGCCCAAATTGGCTCATCCTGTTCGCCACCGGACACGGGCGGAATGACTGCAACTTCGTCTCCATCTCGAAGAACTTGATCCGCAACGGCGAACTCTTCGTTTACGGCCAAACGAACCGAGGGCATTAGCCCTTCAATTGCGGGGTACTCCTTCCCTACTATCTTCTTGAAATCATCGGCTGTAGTTCCATCCGGTACTTCGAGTTGCGCAGATTGACAACGAGTAAAGTCTGTTGCCGGCCCCAGGAATATAACATGAATGTTCAGCATGTCGGATTCATCCGCTGCGGTGTAAATCGCCAGATTCGCGAAAGTCGGACTCAAGCCGCCGATCGAAAGAGCGTTATCTCAGAAAGGGCTTACCTAGCAATCGTCGGAGCGTTGCAATCTGGCCTGCGTGAAATGCTTCATGGCGAATACAATGCGAAACTGCTCCAGCCTTGTCCTTGTAGTGCGGATGGAGCGTCTTGCCGTCAGCACCGTAGGCATTCTCCGAGAGCAGATCATCCTTCATGCTGCGGACAGCGTCCACTGTCTTGGCTTGCACATCTTTCATCATAGCAAGCACACTTTCCACAGCTGGATAATCGTATTCGTCACCTGATTTCACGGGGCATCCAATGGGAAAATGAGACTTGAAATCAGCGTCGATCACGAATGCTCCCAGGCATCGGTCGTGGATGAGTGTGTTTTGAGAAGACGCAAGGTGCCCGCAAAGCCAAAGCGCGTGAGCAACACCAGGTTGCGGCTGAAAGATCCACTCATCGCCAGATAGATCGGCTAGCAGTTTTTGCGTCCAATCTCGTGTGTCGATCAACTGTTGTGCCAAAAGGTCGGCGTTTGTCATTTCTTCATTTCCTGTCTTTGAAGTTGCAAGCGAAAACGCTACTCGATGCTAAGCGTGGGAGCCATCACCTGCAGTTGACTCTTGATGCTCACCTGTCCAGCCGTTGCGGTTACGACTTTTTCGATAGCAGATCGCACATAGTCTTCGGTTTCGGCTAGCGTTTTCTCGGGCGCGCCCTTGTCGCTGTTTACGCGAATCGTGGCGTTTAGCGGAATCTCACCTAAAAACGGCACACTGAGTTCATCAGAAGCGTTTCTTGCCCCGCCGTGATCAAACAGCTCATCCCGATGGCCGCACTTGGGGCAAAGGTAGTAACTCATGTTTTCGATTATGCCGAGACAGCCAACATTAAGTTGCTCGTACATTTTCACAGCACGCCGAGCATCCAATAGAGCGATGTCTTGCGGCGTACACACTATCACCGAGCCGGTCATGGGGATTGACTGGGCAAGCGTCAATGGTACGTCGCCTGTCCCCGGCGGCAGGTCAACGATTAAGTAGTCTAATTCGCCCCAATCCACTTGCTCCAGAAATTGTTTGACGACGCCATGAACCATTGGGCCTCGCCAGATAAGAGCCTTATCGCGTTCGACCATAAAGCCAATGCTCATGATCTTGACTCCCCCCGCATCGATGGGAACCATGAGGTTGTCGCGAACTGTTGGCTTAGCGCCCTCCACATTGGTCATCGTTGGAATGCTCGGCCCGTAGACGTCCGCATCCATCAGTCCGACTTTGGCGCCCATTCGATGCAGACCATAAGCCAACAATACGGATACCGTGCTCTTGCCAACGCCCCCCTTCCCCGCTCCGACCGCAATCACGTTTTTTACATTCGGAAGCTGAGTGGTCCCTGCCTCTCTGCTCGAACGAACCTGCGCGCTCCATTCCAACGTCACGCTATCCACGCCATTGACTCGTTTGACGGCGTTTTCGACATCTCGTCCGATCTGGTCCTTAAGGGGGCAAGCTGGCGTGGTTAGTTCGACGTGGACGTGAACCGCCCCGTTATCGATTTTAACGTCCTTAATCATGTTCAAAGTGACCAGGTCCTTGTGCAATTCCGGATCGTTGACCGTCCGAAGTTGCTCGATCACAGCATCATGTGTCACGTCAGCCATATATTCACTCCCGTTTGAGCGTGGATCAATTAAAGTCGAATCGGCCAAGCTGCTTTGCGAGCCGACTATGTTAAGAATATAGTACAGCCTTGGATATCTGGCTAGGTATGCCGGATCGAGCGGTGCATGTCCGGTTCGCCCGCCAAGTGTTTGACGAAGCGATGGTTAGGTGCAACGATTCACCTTTGGCTTCCGTTGACGTTGGCTGTTCTCTTTTTCTTGCAGCAAGAACTGGCAACTGGGGCCGTTCTGTTCGGTGTGGTTTCGAGACATCCTCTCGGATACAAACTCGCATTCGATTGATGAAGAAAGGGCAAGGCTCTTGAAATTGGAAACGATTCACTATTACCTGATGCGCCCGATCGCCGTAACAGTATGTCTGGCGGTCTTTCCCGCCGTCGTGCTATCGGCTGAAGGCAGCAAGAAAGGTCCGTCGCCGATCAAGCTGCTTGAATCGCTTGCGGAAAGACGTCTAACCCTTGAGACGCTCGAATACACCGCTGAGACCATAGTCAAATCGGGTAACCGCACGAGCAGGCAATTAACACAAAATTGGGAAATGCACGACAAGCGTCAGTGCAAGTACCGAAGGATTTCAACATCAGTTCCCAATAAGAAAGGCGCAGTGCCGACTAAGCTGACGAGCGTTTTCGACGGCGAAAACCTTTGGTCGGAAGTAGATACGGCAGAAGGTAAGATCGCCTACAAGATGAAGGCGAACTCTGTCCATACGATTGATGAGATTGTCTCAATCGCGCGGGCAGGCAAGGTTAAACTCAAACGCAAAGAAAAGATACGAAAGACGCCTTGCGTTGTCGTGTCGATTCTTGGCGAGCCAGCCAGCACATTGGAAAAAGGAACTTATTGGATATCCGAGAAACAAGGCGTTGTTCTCAAAAGCCAATCGCACCATCGCGATGGAAGTGTTCGCGAGTTTCTGGTGACATCCTGGAGCGTGAAACCTGCCGTCGATCCGGCACTTTTTATTTATAACCCGGCAGATGGCATCAAGGTTGTAGCGATCTCGGATTGACCTTTGCGGTCGCCGTACGTCCTGCAAACTCGCCGCCAATTCACCTGACCAGCAAGATTAGTGTAACCTCATGCCAGCCGCCAATTCAATCCGACGAGATCGAGCAAATACCTGGCGTGTCGCGGGATTGTGGATTGTCCTTGCGATCGCCCTGACTTGTTTGGGGATTTGGCTGAGCTTCCATCAAGCCAGTATGCTTAGTTCAATCCTGCGCCGGCAAGCGGAAACACGGGCAAAGGGTATCGCACGCGAAGCTCACGAAGGGTTTGTCGATGCTACTTCCACAGCCCTCGCTCAAGCCCATGACGCTATCAATTTGGAACAATTCGAGGCGTGGGAGAAGCCTCGCAGTTGGCCAGCGTGGATTGACGGGCTGTACCTATGGAATGGCAATCAAGTTGATATAGTTGAAAAGGCAGAACGCTCGTCGATAGAAATTATCAATCTGATCGAGACGCGCCTGGCCGCGCGCGACCTTCCCGTACCGTCGAGCGAAGAAGTTCGTAAAATTGAAATTCTGTATGAAATGCTTGGTGATATGCCGGTCGTACTGGCCTGTGCCGGCTCGGTTCAGGCAAACCAGAAAACGAGACTCCTGGTTGCTCGCGTGGACCTGGAGATTTTGCGAAATCAACTGGTGGAGCCTTTGATTGTGCCTGGGGATGGCTTGGAACTTGTTGAAGCCAGCAGGACTGATGACGCGACCTGGTCACAGCCATTATTCAGCGCAACTCGTTTTTGGAAGCTCAGGCTCACCGAGGAGTCCCTCGAAGAACAGGCAAATCTTGTCGTCAGACAAACGCTGTTCCAATTGATTCTGACCGTGCTGGCTCTCGGCACGCTCCTTGCTGCTATGTGGTTTTTGACGCGCGTATCAAAGCGAGAGGTCGCGCTCGCGGAAATGAAATCTAACTTTGTGGCGGACGTTTCCCACGAGTTGAAAACGCCGCTAGCCGTGATCCGACTCTATGCTGAAACGCTTCAATCAGGCAGAATCACCTCGGATGCCAAGAAGCAGGATTACTTCGATACGATCATGCGGGAGAGCACCCGTCTGAGCAACATGATTAACAACATCCTCGATTTCGCTCGAATTGAAGCGGGACGAGCGGAATTTTCAATGGCTTTGACCGATGTGGGCGCGGTGGTTCGAGAGACCTATGAGGCGTATTGCCCAGAGCTTGAAAGGCAAGGCTTTGAGCACGAGCTGAGCCTGGAAAAACCAATGCCCATGATTGAAGCAGACCGAGATGCGATCACTCAGATTCTGTTCAATCTTATGAGAAATGCTCTGAAGTATTCGGGCGATGATCGTTACATGGGCGTCGAAGTCACGACGGATACGCAACGTGATCGACGAGGCGTTGTCATTTCTGTGCATGATCGTGGGATCGGAATTAGGCCGGAGGATCGAGCGCATCTTTTCAACGGGTTTTATCGCGCTGATGACGAGCGTGTGCGAGAGAAAGGCGGCGTGGGTCTTGGTTTGGCTCTCGTAAAGCACATCGTGGATGCCCATCATGGTTCCATCGATGTCGAATCGAGGCTGGTGGTTGGAACGACGTTTCGCATATTTCTTCCGGCTGCAGAACCTCCGCCCGCGGCTGACGAATCGCCGCGCGTTTCGGCAGGAGAGGCGACGTGAAAGGAAGGTTGCACGGGCCAAAGACAATTGCGCTCGAATCTGGTAAACTGTGGGTGGTTTGGTTGAACATGTGATTTCAAGAGGAAGATTCCAATGCCGAAAATCTTGGTTGCCGAGGATGAAGAAGCTGTCGCAGCAGGGTTGAAAGACAATCTTGAGTTCGAAAACTTCGAAGTTGTGATGGCTAAAGATGGCGAGGAGGCGCTAAGCGCCGCGCTCACAGTGAATCCGGACATTCTTTTGCTGGATTTGATGATGCCCAAACTCGATGGCTTAGAGGTCTGTCGTCGAGTGCGCGAGGCGGGCCATACAATACCCATCCTCATGCTCACCGCAAAGAGCCAAGAGATTGACGTTGTGCGCGGGCTGGAAGCTGGCGCGGATGACTACATCACGAAACCCTTTAGTGTTCGCGAGTTGCTCGCACGCATCAAAGCTGCTTTGCGACGTACCGACGCTGGCAAAGGTTTGTCACGAACGCTCCGCATCGGCGAGGCGACGGTAGACCTGGTCAAGGGAAAAGTTGAACGAGGCGACGAAGTATTCGCACTCGGGCACTTCGAGCTGCAAATCCTAAAGATGCTTATTGAGAATGCCGAGGTGCCCGTCGAGCGTAACAAACTTCTCGATGTCATCTGGGGCCTGGAAGGATTTCCGGCGACTCGCACCGTAGACAATCACATTGTCAGCCTGAGGCGCAAAATCGAACCAGACGCCAAAACGCCGCGCCATATCGTGACGGTCCACAGCATCGGGTATAAATTTGTACCATAAGGAGGGAGACAGTCTTGCGGCGTCATGCATGAAGCATACTGAACGCCTTTCTTCCAACATCCTAAAGAGGAAACCCAATGCGTGCCACATTATTGACCATCGCTCTCGTGATCAGCTGTAGCCTTCTCGGCTGTCAGAGTCCACAACGGACTTCTTCGGACACCCAGTCTCAAGTGTCAACATCGCAGACGGTTGAGGCTGGATGCGCGACGTGCATCTTTGACATGAAGGACGTCACCGGCTGTAAGCTGGCAGTGAAGATCGACGGTAAGGCTTATCTCGTTAAAGGAAGCGGAATTGACGACCACGGAGACGCGCACGCCTCTGACGGTCTCTGCAATGCCTCGCGCCCTGCCATCGTCGTAGGGAAGGTTAAGGGAGACCGATTCGTAGTCACCAATATGACGCTCAAGCCGTAAGGCACGCCTAGTTAAACTGTAACCTGTGCAGTCATGTGCCATCTTGGTTCATGTCTCTTACCTGTCCGCCACGGCGAATCGCCTGGTCCCCGAATCGATCTCGGATCGTGTCCACAGCGTGGTCAAGCGCCTGACTCCCCTCATTCGCCGTATTGAATAGGTTGAGCTGCTCGCCTTCGTGATCGGAGAAATGCGATACGCCGACGCCGATCAAGCGAACGGGAGCACGATGACTCTCTCTCCACACCTTGAAGAGCTCCGAAACACACCGCCAGAGAACCTCGGTTTCGCTGGTAGGCTCGTGAACGGTAGATTGGCGAGTGAGTGTTGTGAAGTCGGCACTGCGAATCTTGAGCGTCACGGTCCTTGCGGCAAGGCCATGGCGGCGCAATCTCCGCGCGACATGATCTGTCTGATCGAGAATAACATTACGCAAATGGTCGAAGTCCACAACGTCAATCGGAAATGTCACTTCGTGACTGATGCTCTTCGCCGTGCGATCGGGGACGACCGGTCGATCGTCAAGGCCCCGCACCAGGCTCCAAAACCGTTCTCCGTGCTGGCCGAATAGTTGCTGCCATTCCTTCTCTGTCAGCCTAAGGGCATCTTCGAATGTGTGAACGTGCAGATGGTCAAGTTTGGACTGGGTCACCCTTCCCGCTCCCCACAGCCGAGAGATTGGCAGCGGATTCAGAGAATCCTGTAACCGATCTGGCGCGACGACTACCAAACCATCTGGTTTTCGAAGGTCGCTCGCGATTTTTGCGAGGAACTTGTTCGGCGCAACACCAACAGATACGGTCAGGCCCGTGCGTTCACGTATTTCGCGCTTCAACTCAGCTGCGATGGTTTCGGGCGGTCCAAGGAGTCGAACTGACCCTGTGACGTCGAGAAATGCCTCATCGATTGATAGCGGTTCGACCAAAGGCGTGAACTGTTGAAGGATGGAAAAAACCTGCTGCGATACTTCCGAGTATCGAGCGATTCGTGGTCGAACGATGACAGCCTGCGGACAGAGTCGAACCGCGTTAGCCATGGGCATTGCACTGTGACAGCCGAAACGCCTCGCTTCGTAACTTGCTGTTGAGACGACGCCTCTTCCTTTGGGATCGCCGCCAACAAGAACAGGCTTGCCGCGCAACTCCGGTTGGTCGAGCTGCTCGATGGCTGCAAAGAACTCGTCCATGTCGGCGTGAATAATGTGTCGATGTTTTTGATCGTTCACGGCGAGTATTCTAGTTCTGTGACCCGGAGCCTGCGAGGCATGCGATTGATCTTTGTCTTTGTTCGAAAACCTGTGCGATTATTGAAGTCGATCTACTCGCCACCATTGAATGATTTCGGCTTCGAGCGCGAAACAGCCCTCGTCAGCAGCTCATACACTTCTATCGCAGTATACAAGCGGCTATACGATTTCTGTGGAATGCACACTTTCCGCCCAATTGTAAGGCCAAGAAGAACATCCAATCCGTCTTTGGACAGATGGACGCTGGAAATAATGTAGAAAGGAATACGCTGCTCAATCGATCTGCGAACCTTCCAGCAAACTGTACCATCCATAAGACGAAAGCTCGGCGACCTACCAATTCGAGTTATACCTGCAATGGCAAGTACCGTAGCAAAAACCACGACTACCCACGCTTCAAAGCTATCGCACAGAGGATCAGGAGAGTCTAGTGATGACAGGAAAAGAGGTCGGATCGGGCGTTCGAGAAGATAGTGTATCGCGGAAATTAGAGGTGCGCTTGCCATGACGCAAGCTGGAAGGCCAACTAAGGCGCAGACAATCACAGTATAGCCCCAGTGTCTTGGCGGCGCATCTATCGTTGTGATCTTCGCAATGTAAATGAACCCGCATTCCGGGCATGAATGGACGTCCGGCAACGTAGAGATGCAGTAGTTGCATTGTGGGCAGTACATAATCGATTCCCAATACATCACGTAATTGGCTCACGCCTCAATCATGTCACATAAACTGGCTCGACGATTCGGGTTGCACTGTCTTGAAAGACAAGTAAGCAGCTTCAATCATCGAATGTGTCGCCAGGTTGGCGTTCTTTTGAGATTCCGGCGTCTTCCCAATTCTGCTCTGGGTTAGGTTCTCCACAAGCAGAGAAATACTCAACTGCCTTCAACACTGCTTCGATGTCGCAGCACAGTTTTCCATCGTACTCACCCGGTTGACCTCCCGCCACGATCATGGCTCGTTCATTCGACGGCATAATTGGGGTCAGCAGGTTATGCATTTGTTCACCTGCGGTGATGAAACACACATACCTGCCCTCATTGCCACCGCCGATCGTAAGATAGTTAGCATCGTCAACGATCAGCTCGACTAGAGTCTTGTTGCGTCCGTTCAATCGTTGTACCGCTTCCAACACCTCCTCCAAGCTAACACAGGACCATTCACGATTGTTGCTGCTCGTACCTTCCCAGTCATCTTCAAATACCTTTTTCAAGACCGTCAAGATTTCAACTCCAATTCTAAGGAGTCGCTCGGAACAATTGCGACCCACCGCAAGCCCGCGGCGACATCGGCGCGTTCTCTAATCAAGATAGATACATTTTGCCAAATACCCATCATTCATGTGTGAAGCTCCGAACATTTCAATCATATCACATAAACTGGCTAGGCGATTCGGGTTGGCCTGTCTTGGACGACAAGTAAGCTGCTTCTATCACTGAAAGTGTCGCCAGGCTGGCGTTCATTTGAGATTCCAGGGGAGGCTCGGCTGAATCAAGCATTTTCACGAATCGATCGAGGACAGAATTGACGGAAGGCGTGCGACGAACGACTTCATTAGTCGTTCCTCTGAATCCTTCGCAATCGACAACGATTCGGTCTGCAAAAATGTCAATGGTTCCGTTCGTTCCAACGAAAGAGACTTGCCACGCTGAGTCGTTTGAGCCTCGCCAGGCGGTCAAACATCCGACGCACCCGCCGGGGAAACGCATCATAACCGCAGCCGAATCTTCCGTGTCGTACTTGTGTGGAGAGCCCGGCTCCAGCCGCATGTTGCACTCGGCGTCTACGGTATCCGGCAGTTGCATGACATCGATAATCAGGCCTATTTGCTCGAATGCGCTGTTCAGCAATACTCCGCCGCCGGCACGAGCGAAGTCGCCCCGCCAGCCCGTCGCGTCCTCATTAGCCGAGACCTGCGCGGAGACAAGCGCGACCCGCCCTAACAAGGCACTTAGATCACCAAGCCTGCGAAACGTCTCATCGGCTTGTTGTGGCCTGGAAACGATGAATCGGGCACGGTGTCGTTCGAAGAGACTTCGCAATGACTGAGCATCCGCAACGGTTCGCGCGAACGGGGCAGTGTGCAAGACGGTAACCGACCTCTCTGCCGCCAATGTCATCAGGTCTTTCGATTGAAACGGCGGCAACGCGACAACGAGCAGATCAAGCCCTCGATGCGCGGTTTCGATAATCATCGATCGGAAGTCTTCAAAAACCTCGCAACCGATTGAACGCTCCTGATTCCGCAATATCACACGGTCTGTATCCCCTGCAGCCACCAATTCGAAATGATCGTTTGTCTGTAGCGCGCCGAGATAATCCTCCCCGACACCCGTCAGCCCCATTAACGCTGTTCGTATTTGTCTCATGCGATTCTCTGACAGCGCCGCGGCGCTTCATATTTCATTGCCGATAGATTCAGGTTCCACCAG
>JAJDEA010000028.1 GCA_029260035.1 Phycisphaerae bacterium | reverse complement strand
GATGACACCCCGTGAGCGCCACTAATTCATCCAGTATACGTCCCTTGTCTTTCTTGGCTGCTCGCAAATACCGATCTCGCATCGCAGCCAGCACCTCTCGCCTTGCCTGACGGCTAATCTTTCCATCCATTGGTTGCCTCCTGTGTTGGGTAACACTTTCATGAGGCAACAATCCGGTTTCGGTAGCAATAACCCTGAGTCAATGCGAGAGGGAAAAGCAATTGTCGCTATACACTGCCCCAAGCGTTGTTCAACTTACTGCATGTTCCCCGTTTTCTACGTGACGCATTGGCTCCGACCGTCGTCCCATCGAGCGATGCTTGGCGCCCCTCGACCAATCCCTCCGCCACGGCAAACTCCAAATACACGCGATGTTCATCGGCCAGCGAATGCGGGTAGTCTTCGGCAACGGTCAATATTCCGCCGCGGCATGTGTCGAAACAGACCGAATATGTGCCGGATTCGATTTGGCCACGATCAGCAGGAAAATCAGGATGGCATCTGCTTCACGTCCTCTGCTTCGTTTTGGAGCACTTTCATTTTGGCTTGCTACGTTATGGAGCGCCGTAGAGCCAATCGGTTAGATCGTTGCAACCCTTAATGCCCTTGAAATTAAAGGGCATTTGTTGGTCATGCTAATATCTGGGCATGCGAAGTGCTGGTATGAGACGCGATCTATCGATGTTTCATTTCAACTTCTGCCAAAGTCGAGGAGATTATTGACCATGTGTTCTTTTCGTACATACCTCCTGATTGCTCTCGTGATAGCGGCGTTCATTGGCACGTCAGTCGGTGACGAAAACCGAGTGCCGCCTCTTCAAGGCTGGCGAATTGTGGACTTAACCCACGAGCTCAACGACAGTTCTCCCGTTTACCCCGGCAGCGTGGGCTTTAGACTCAAAAACCTTGTGCCTATCGAAAAAGGCTATTACACCAATGAATTCAGCATGGGAGAGCATGTTGGTACGCACGTCGACGCCCCGGCCCATTTCAGCGCAGACGGCAAGTCGATGTCGCGAGTTTCCATGCAGCGACTTACGGGGCCACTGGTCGTCATCGACGTCAAGGAAGAGGTAGCAAAGAACCCCGATCTAGCTGTCTGTATCAAACACATTCGGCGGCATGAACAGAAGCATGGCGCGATCCCACCCGGAGCTTTTGTTGTGGCCAACACAGGTTGGGCTAGCCGGTGGAAGGATGCAAAGTCTTATGTAAACCTCGGCCAGGATAATTTGCCCCATTTTCCTGGTTTTTCAGAATCAGCCGCCAAGTATCTCGCCAACGAAAGAAAGGCGATCGGAATGGGAATCGATACACTGTCCACTGATGTCGGGACCAGCAAGGACTTCCCACAGCATCGAGCGTTCTTGGGCGGCGGCGGCGTGAATCTTGAAAACTTGACCAATCTTGATAAATTACCTAGCCGTGGCGCATTTCTTTTTGTGGCCCCGCTGAAAATCGGAAACGGCTCCGGCGGCCCGGCTCGAGTTGTTGCATTCCTTCGGAACGACCGATCCGGCGAGTAGGCCCGAATACCGGAGTCGATGGATGAGCCAACCAGCACACAACGACCGATGCCAGCTACCCACTTTGCTGGAGCACGTTGTCCCGCCGCATGGGCCCGCGTTGACGCCAATTCGGATACAAACGCATCACGACGCTTCCGGTGCGGAAAAGTGTATTCGTGTTGACGTGTCACCACTGCAGGTAAAGTTTGAATCCCTGGCGCACAAGTGGCTTACACACCTGGAACGTAGTTGGGGATTTGGCGACGTTGAAGTGTTGCTGGACATAGACGGATGGGTCTCGCCTGTTGCATATTCGGAAGGTGTCGCTTCAACCGAGCGATTTCGCCGAAATCCAAGAGCGATTCCAACTACATTCCAGCAGGCAGCATGGCAACTCTTCCTTTGCTATGCTCAACGCGAGGTGAACCAGTTTCCACGACGGGTCAGCTATTCCCCAGAACCAGCGCGGTTTTGTACTGACGACATATTGCAGGAGATGATTGGCCTGGCGCACTTCATGCGTGCCATCGAGTGGCTGGAACGCGCAGAATCGCCGAAGCGGACCAGTCGTAAAGAACGCACCCGCCTCGCCTCAAGCCAGCATTTGGCTCGAATGCTCAAGGCCGACCTTGGTCTTAGCAGTGCCGAAGAGATTGATGGAGCCAATTACGCAGACGCGTTGAACGGCGTATTGAATCGAGAAGATTTCCTTGAAGCGACTCTGTCGCAGGAGAGTTACGCTGATCACTTGCAGGTGACCTCTAAGATTGGACCACTTGCCAAGCGACTAATCGATCCCGAAGGCTTTCAATTACCACACGATTGCTACGAACGATTGCGGCGGCTTTGGTTAGAGGGGCTATTCCACAATCCAGAGCCAGATTGCCTATCTGAAAACGAGCACACCGGTAACCAACCGCTGGTGCCGCCGATTCGTCCCTTGCCCATTTCGCCAGTCGCCATTGAGGGTGCTTGCATATTGCCTATTCACTTGTGGCGACCCTCCCGACTCTTGGGGATGATCTGCCTTTATGGCGAAGCGGCCGAGGAGCATCGCTGGGAAGCAGTGGGCGACGTAGGAAGTCTCGTCGAGTCGTTTATCCTAGATTCGGTTAAAGATAACTTGCTTTTGTTTGAGGCCCCGCATCGACTCAAGGCGTGCAAGACGGATTCCCAGGTTGGAGACGTCGTAAACTACCTCGCGGAAAAACTTGTTGGCACTAACGATAATTGCCTGCAATTCAGAGACAAATCAACCGGCGTGATTAGATGCGCGCAAGCAAACTGCCAATACCAGCAGGTTGACTTCGGACCCGGTTTTGGCGTCGATCAGGGAACCGGTACAGTCTACGACAATCTGAACTGCGACGATTATGACGGCGAGATCATTAACGATCTGATGGGAGATGATCGACACCTTCAAGCTTGCCGAAAATTCGTCGAAGAACATGGCACAACTTTTTACGATCGATCTTCTTTGAACGTTGGAATGCAGCACGCGAATAACCCTGGTATCGCTGTCTTGCAGCACGTCCCGGATCGATTCTACACCGCCGTTGACTACGTCGATGTTGACGCTGTGCTTACGATTGCGGAGATGCGGCTCGACGAGTTGGTGGCAGAAGGATACAGGTCATTCTTGGAGTCCCGCCGCTCTGAGATCCCGATGAATAGTGCTATTTATCGGGACCTGCTCTACAATTTGGATGGCGAGGGCATCGCCGCTTTTCTTACGCAGCGTTTAAGCAAAGATTGCGATACGGTCGGGTTGTTGTCGAAGATCGGAACGCAACCTGACCAGAAGATCAGTGTTACGGATAGACTTCGTTCGGCGAAGACAAAGTCGATGCTGGATTGTCCAGGTTTTGTTCAGCTAACTACGAGCGTCACAGAAAACCAGGACCTCGCTCGCGCGTTTTGGACTGGAGCTGATGGTCATACGGTGTGGTGTGATCAATTCTACAATTCCCGATTCCCGGAGAAGCTAGAGTCCCCAGCACCGCTCGAAGGCTTGCCGGCAAATAGGCTTGTGCTGTGGAAGCCGCTGAGTATTGAAGACAACGTATATCTTTGGCTTGAAAGAGATCTTGCGCCGGATG
>JAJDEA010000270.1 GCA_029260035.1 Phycisphaerae bacterium | reverse complement strand
CGTAGCTCTTGCACCCGATGGAAGAACGGCAGTCACTGCTAGTGATGACAAGACAATTCGTGTTTGGAACTTGGTCGACGGTGAACTGTTGCGTGTTCTTGATGGACATGTCGATTCGGTAGAGGGAATCGCCATTACAGCCGATGGAAGGACTGCCATCTCTACAAGCGGTGATGATACTGTGCGAGTTTGGGATATTGCCAACGGACAATCGGATCACATCCCCAAAAGCCATGCTGGGCCTGTTAGTGAACTGGCAGTTTCGCTTGATGGAACTGTCGCCATCTCCGCAACTGAGGGCAAGACAGTCCGAGTATGGGACGTCGCAAGGAGTGAGTTGCGAAAAACGATCGACGATCACCCTGGCAAGGTCTCAGCCTTGGCGATCGCGTCAGATGGCGTAATGGCGCTTGTGGCATGCGACGATGGTTCAGTCAACGTTTGGAATCTGAAAAATGGTGACCGTTTGCGCGTTCTCGAAGGCCATCCGACGAGCGTATCGAGCTTGGTATTGGCGCAGGATGCTAGCGAGGCCTATTGCATCGCGGATTCCATTTATCGATGGAACATCGCAGACGGTAAATTACTGAAAAAAGGAAAGAAGACTTCTGTGTTTTTGGCAGAAGGCATTTTGGCAAATGGAGAGCATCTCATTGCTTTGAATTACACTAAAGACCTCGTCGACACCGTGGGGATTTTCAAGATGAATGATGTATTGCAAGGTCGGAAGAGTCCCATTCGAGGATTCTTAGCGGAGACTAACGAAGCTCTTCTTGATTTTAGATTCTCACCCGACGGAAAACATGCAATTGCAACTTTCGAGACGGACGATGACCCAGTAACTCGCGTCTGGGAAATTGTGAGCGGCAAATTGCTTCACGAATTTGAAGCGTGTGATGAAGTCAAACGACTGGCAATTACACCCGATGGCAAGAGAATATTCTATATTCCAGCGCTAACTTCATATGTGGCCGTTTGGGATGTTCAAACGAAACAAGAGTTGGCGGATTACTCGTTAGACGCCGAAGGTACATCAATCGCAGCAGCCTCAAACAATCGGTTGATCGTTGGTACTGCAAGTGGACAAGTTCACTTTTTTACTTTCCACGACTGGCCAGACACCGAGCAACCGTAACTTGTACCCAGACCGTTTCTCGTTTACGAAAAAAGTCCACCGGGACTCGAACGCCCCACCAGGCCATTTTTCTTTCAGGCGATTACCATAGCTTCAGCGGGCCCTAACTGTCATTAACCGGATGTGATATGCGACATGAATTCGCGAAGCCTAGCACGTGACCCCTTTGACTCTTTGATGCGTAAAGAAAACCCGCGTGTCCAAACCGTCGTCACCCAGAAGACGCCCCCACCTGCGCCAAATCGAATACGCTTTGACACAGGCAGGGAGCCCGCAAGATCCAATTGCAAAACGCTCAGTTGCCGTTCCACAACTGACAATGCGATTCACGAAAGTCGCACATCGTACATCCGAAACCCGACCGGAAAACAAACCGGCCACGATCCAGGTTATCAAGGTAATCTCGAACGACGGCACCATCCAGCCCGGCGACGAGTTTCCGCAGACAATACGAGACGCCCTCGCAACCTGCGAAATACTGCTGGTAATGATTGGTGACGATTGACTAGATGCCAGCTTCGAGGATGTCAGGGGACGCCTCAACGACGAGCATGACTACGTGCGACTGGAGATCGAAACGGCGTTAAACTGGGGCATCACGACACTCGCCCTTTGCAATTCGCAAATAGCATATTCGACGTGTTGTCAAACCTTCGGAGACGCTGCCCAATGTCGTTTTGGATGAAGAGAAAACCAGAAATGCAGCTATGGGATTGTCCCACAGTTCGTCGACACCCAGCCACATAAATCTCTGAGGGACTGAAAATGATATTCCTTCGAAGTGTGACGAGTACAAATCCAACCAATGTCTTCTTTCGAATATTTCGTGATCACGATGATGATCCAATTGGCTATTTATCGTTTCCGAAATCGGACGAGTTCGTTGATGACCAAGAAATTGAACAACTGATTCTCGATATTAGTGAGAAACTCCGTGCCTTCCAGAAAACGAGATTTGACAATAAATTGATCCAGCACGCGAGAAACATTGTAGTCCAACCAAACGAATTCTCATGAAACCCGTGCCGTACGAAAATTGGTGCTTATCAAGAGATGACGCTTTTTGCGCCCCCTTGTCAGGGGAAAGGTTGGCCGCTTCCTCGTTGGTTTTGACTGCAAGAGAATTGGCTGTTCACACTGAAATTATTCAGCGCGAACCATCCAGCTCGGCGATCAGCAAAATGGCACGGTGTTCATGAGCCGAGGCGGCGCCACTTTCTGAAGCTGACACTTCAGGTCGAATAGACACGCAGCACGGAAGGACAACGATTGCCGGATTGCGAAATGCTTGCCCTGACCACCGTAAGAAGTTAGATTGCCCAAGAGTGTGGTGATCACAAGCGTGTTGACCCTGGGTATGCGCTGCCCAGCTATGTTGGGGCGGGAATCATCTTGGACCGATCGGTAATGAGCGACCTCAGTGTTTGGCAACAAGCTGCGATTGATTCGGACTTGACGATCGAGTTGCCGACTGGCGTGCCGCTGTTTTTTCGTTTGATTAAGGCGGGCGAGTTTTGCATGGGCTCGCGCGGTTACAAGGGTGATGAGGAACCGGTCCACCGGGTTGTGATCTCGCACGACTTTTTTCTGGGCACGTTTCTTGTCACGCAAGAGCAGTATCGCGCCGTTGCCGAATGTTGCTCCAATCTTGATGAAAGCGACCCAAGTGACTTTAAGGGAGCAAGGCGTCCCGTTGAAACGGTTAGCTGGCACGATGCGACGGCGTTTTGTGATTGGCTGACCGCAGACATAGGAAGTGAACTGAACGTCGCGGCCGGTTTGCCAACCGAGGCTCAATGGGAGTTTGCCTGTCGCGGCGGTAGACAAACCGAATACTATTCGGGCGATGGAGAAGAGACGTTGGCTCAGGTTGGTTGGTTTGGAGAGAATTCAGGCGGGGAAACACACGACGTTGATGAGCGGGATGAAAAGCACCCGCTTGGTTTGCATGGAATGCACGGCAACGTTTGGGAGTGGTGTCACGACGACTGGGACGCCAACGCGTATCGGAAGCGACCTGATGGCGTCGAGGACCCGGTCTGTACAGGAGGCGATGAACACCAGCTGCGCGTGCTGCGCGGCGGGTCGTGGTTCAACTCGGCGGTTAGGTGCCGCTCGGCGTATCGCCTCGGGCACGATGCCGGTCTCCGCTTCGGGTACGACGGCTTCCGTGTCTGTCTGGTCCGCAGTCCGGCGGCAACAGACAGCGGAGCGAAGAAGGAGCGGGAGTAAGGGAGACGAAACGACCGAGGGACGAGGGAGAGTAGTCGACCGGCGAACGCTCCGCCAAAGCGGAGCGCGCGAGATTATTTTGCTAACGACAAAACTTCACACTTATTCAGGCTGACGTGATGCAATACCAACTGTTTCAGTATCCGCTTCCTGTTTCCGGCGAGCTTGAAGAATTGAACGGATTTCTGGCATCACACAGAATCGCCGTCGTGTCACATCATGTTGTGTCGAACGCGGCAGGCGGAATGCTTGTATTCATCGTGGAATACATCGACGCTTTGCTCAAAACAACGGCATCTCGTCCGCCCAAAGTCGATTACCGCGAGAAACTGAGTGAACCGGAGTTCGCAGTTTTCAGCCGCCTGCGTGATGAGCGAAAGAGAATCGCCGAGGAAGAAGGCGTGCCCGTCTATGCCATCTTCACGAACGCTCAACTCGCCGAAATTGTGACACGCCGCGCTCGTTCGGACCGAGACATGCTCCGTATCGAAGGGATTGGTAAGGCAAAGGTTGAGAAATATGCAGTGAGACTTTTGCCGCTACTAACGGACGTCGATGACTTAACGGTGGCGAAGGAATGAAGCGTACCGGTGGTTTGTTCGAGCAGATTGTCGATCGCCGCAATTTGTCATGGGCGGCCAACCGCGCCGCACAAGGCAAACGTGAACGGCCCGAGGTTCGCGATTTCTTTGCTAACTTCGGCTGCCATGCAACAGAGATTATCGGCGGTCTTCAAAATGGGACGTTTCGTTTTTCACCCTACCGAGTGTTTCCAATCCGCGATCCCAAGTCGCGCACGATTCATGCGCCGACATTTCGCGATCGGGTCGTCCACCACTTGATCATCGCGGCGACTGGTCCAGTGTTTGAGCGAGGTGCGATTCAGCACAGCTATGCTTGTCGCGCTGGCTATGGGCAACATGCTGCGTTGACACAAGCGGCCCAGTGGACACGGAACAATGAATGGTATTTGAAACTTGACGTCTCTAAGTATTACGATTCGATTCCCCACAGTTTACTGCGAACGCAACTGGCTCGTCGATTTCGCGAACGTCGAGTTCTGTGGATCTTTGACCGACTGCTTGACTCCTACTCGCAGTTACCAGGAAAAGGGCTTCCCATTGGTGCCTTGACCAGTCAATACCTGGGGAATTTCTATCTGGACGAGTTCGACCGGTGGGTGAAACAATCGAAACGCGTGGGGCGTTATTTACGATATATGGACGACATGGTGTTGTGGGGAGACTACGAACTACTGCACGTCGTCAAACAAGAAGCGCCCAAAGTCTTTGGTTATCTTGGTCTTTCGATCAAACGGGGCGGTGAATTAAATCGCTGTGGCCAGGGTGTACCGTTTCTGGGATTTGTGCTCTACCCGAATCGTACACGGCTAAATCGATCGGGAAGACGCAGATTGAGACGAAAGTGGAAAGACGTCGAACGAGCTTTCGAGTCCGGAAAAATTGATGACCTGGAGCTGCAATCACGAACCAAATCGCTTTTCGCGCATGCAGAATTCGGTAATGATGTAGGCTGGCGACGGGAAGTCATCCGCTTCTCACGCCTGAGGGAGTCGCAAGAACCAGCAACGCGTGCTGCGCGGCGGGTCGTGGAACAACACGGCGAATAGGTGCCGCTCGGCGTATCGCAACAGGAACGATGCCGATAACCGCAACAGGAACAACGGCTTCCGTGTCTGTCTGGTCCGCAAGACGATGGCAGTAGCCGCCGGACAACGCGACTTCCAGTTCCCGCCCAGCGGGACGAAACCTATAATTCCTGCCGGACGCCGAGATCCGCAACAACGCGGAGAAAGCGCCCGGCAGGCTTTTTTCGACCTTTTCTCTTCAACTCTGTCGGCTCATTTCAATGATCAGCCATCCGCCCGCCCAGCATGTTCTGACGTGGCCTGAGTTGAACATGGAAAAGGCGTTTCGTTGTATTCCGGCGGGTTCATTTCAAATGGGAAGTCGAGGTTACTTTTCACAGGAAGAACCGATTCATCAAGTCGAAATCACGCGTGACTTCTGGCTGGCCGAGACACCCACTACACAGGCTCAATTCGCGATTTGGACGAACGCCGAGAAGATTAAACACGAGAATCGCTTCTCCGACCGACCGACCCATCCCGCAGAGAACATGGATTGGCATCAGGCGGTCGCTTATTGCAAATGGCTGACGGAAACCAAGTCTCACGAGTTTCCAGCGGGATTTGAAATGGCCTGCTTGCCATCCGAAGCCCAATGGGAGTACGCATGCCGCGCCGGTACTAACACCGATTACTACACGGGAGATGGCGAGGAGGCGCTGGTCGAAGCAGGCTGGCACAGTGAAGAATGGGAGCAGGGTTCAACACATCCGGTGGCTCAAAAAAAACCAAACGTTCTTTCGCTGTACGACATGCACGGCAACGTTTGGGAATGGTGCCAAGACAATTGGGATGAAAACGCCTACCGCGAACGACCAGATGGTGTGTGCGATCCAGTTGTTGAAGCTGGCGACAACCAGCGACGCGTGCTGCGCGGCGGGTCGTGGAACTTTTCGGCGAATGGGTGCCGCTCGGCGTCTCGCGTCTGGGTCGATGCCGGTGGCCGCGTCGGGAACTACGGCTTCCGTGTCTGTCTGGTCCGCAGTCCGGCGGCAACAGACAGCGGAGCGAAGAAGGAGCGGGTGTAAGGGAGACGAAACGACCGAGGGACGAGGGAGAGCAGTCGACCGGCGAACGCTCCGCCAAAGCGGAGCGCGCGAAATAAATTTGTTCACTCAATATCGGAAACTAGATCAACATGTCCGTTTCTTTAGATGCCGAGCGTTGTGTCATCAATGAAACTACTCAGATTCCTACATGGAGCGAATTCGGTAGTGACGTACGAAAAATCGTGGTCGGCACTTCACCGAGTGGCAGGAGTCGTGACGATTCGAAATTGCTGACGCTGACCGCTTTGCCTGACGATCTCGCGACACGATTTCCGCAATTAACTCATCTTTACCTTTGGCAAATCAGTCAGTTGCAACAACTGCCAGAGCTACCGCCTGGAATGGTGTGTCTGGACGTTCGAAACTGCCCTGACTTGGAAGAGTTGGCAAATCTTCCCGCTGGGTTGGAAACGCTCGTCATTGAAAACTGTCCGCATTTTGTCACCCAGCCTGACTATCCGGACCGGTTTGAGCACTTGACGGACCTGAGCGTTGCCGGATCGGCATTCAAAGGCGAGCAAGTGGATCAATTACTGGCCTGCTGTCCCAACCTAACCCGCTTTGATGCTTCCAATTGTCTCGCGCTCGACCATGTCTCGGAATGGCCTGCCAAACTAGATCGCATTGATCTCAACAATTGCACGAAGCTGGACGCCTTGCCACCTCAATGGCCAATGCGGTTGCGGCGGCTGGGTTTGCGTGGATGCTCACGGCTGAGCAGAATCGCTGATTTTCCCGACACGATCGACTACGTCGACCTGGCGTATGCCGAGAATCTGACCGAACTGCCCGATCGCCGCCAATCGCCGCGCACGTTATTTCTGTTTCAGTCGGGCATTCTGATGCCACCCAGTTCGGAACACGGCGGCAGCAAGGACGACAATGTTGCCCGACGAACGCAATCCTACTTTGAAGATGTCGAATCATTTGGCCCAGGTAATGTGCGCCGCTGCAAGTTGCTAATCCTCGGCAACGGCTCCGCAGGAAAAACCTGTCTAGCCGGATCGCTGGTGACGGACAAGCCGCAACAACACGAGCCGGACAGCACGCATGGTATTCAATTCTGGGATTGGCAATTTACAACGAAAATCAGCGGGATGATGCAGCCGATTCATCTGCACCTATGGGATTTTGGTGGCCAGGAGATTTACCACAACACCCATCGTCTGTTTATGAGCAAAGGCGCGGTGTTTGTGCTCGTGTGGAATCCCCATCAGGACGACAAGATCGCTCCACTGTCAGCATCGGAATACCAGGATGAGTGGCGGCCGCTTCGTTATTGGATTGACACGATTTATGCGGCCTGCCCGCACAAACCACGAATCGCAATTCTGTGTTCACACCAAACCGAGAAAAATGGTGAACTGTGTGCGCGATTACGTAAACAGATCGGTGATGAATACTATGAGCAGCATCCCCGCTTCTTTCACGATTCGGCGGACAACGTCGGTGAAAAAGACGATCTGGTTAAGTGGTTGAAACAGGAAGTCGGCGACGTTGTTCGGACACAGGGCACGGCCGTCCCGGTCCATTGGGAGATTGCTCAGGACATGGTTGAGTCTTGGCTTCCCAAAACGGAATCGGGATCGCATGACTTGATTAAGCCTGAGTATAACCGGCTTCGGCCGGTTGAATTCGGGAAGCTACTCTATGACCGAATTATCGCCGTCACAACTGAAGATCGAGAAGAAAAATATGCGCAGCTCAAGAAGGCAATCGATGATGGCCAGTTCGAACTGACGGATGATCGTATTACTCGAACGCTTGAATTCTTGACTCATAGCGGTTGGGCTTACTGGAACCAAAACTTGTTCGAGGGCCAGGTGATCATTGGCCAGAACTGGGCTTTGAACGCAATTTATGCGGTTCTCGATCGTCGAGAAGATAGCAACATCTATCGCCAGCTATGCAAAAGCCACGGCCAATTTACTCGGCAGGATCTGACGGATTGGATTTGGCGTGACGATTACGACCGAATTGAGCAGGAGTTGTTGATTTCGTTTATGGAGTCGGTCGGTGTCATTTTTCGCCTCGTAACGAAAGACGAATCCTATTGGCATGAACCCGTCTACAAAAGTTTCGAGCACTTGCCAAAATCTGACACCCTGCAATTCAGGCGCAAGTTCGATCCGCTTCCTGACGACCAAAAGCACGTCATTCCAATCGAGTCGGATAAGCTGCACAAGGGAGACTGGCAAGCATTGCTAAAGAACATGGGAGAAAGTTATGGTACTGATGCCCAGTATGCGATCGACGGATTCTTTCTGCGTAACAGCAAGGATCAACATACGTACTGGATCAAGGCCGAACTCGAAGAAAACATCTTGGGCGGAAAACTCGTAGTCCAGGTTGCAGGTCCCGAGGCGACAGAACGCTGCGAAAGTGTTGCCGAACACGTAAGATCGTTTCTGCCTGATCGTCGCGGTGACCGCACACGTGGCGAACGCGGCAGAACCAGCGTTGCTGGCGAACCGCCCGGACATACACAGGTGTTCTTTACTTATGCCTGGGATGCTCAAGATGGCACCATTCCGGCAGGTTACGAGAAACCGGTTGACGCCCTCTATCAAGCACTTTTGGCTGAACCGACAATTGAACCGCTGCGCGACAAATATCACATGTTCAGCGGAGACAGTATCACGCTATTTATGGACCGTATTAAAAAGGCCGACAAAGTGCTTGTTATCCATAGCGATAAGTATTGGAAGTCGTGGTTTTGCATGCACGAGTTTTCGACGGCGGTCGAGCGACGAGAAGAGTTTGCTGATTTCTTAATTTTGATAAGCCACATCAATAGCGACGTCGACGTTGCTACGCGCTGCCAGGAGTATGTTAGCTTTTGGGCGGGTTCGTCAGGATTTCCGACGATGCTTGAGGATGTAACGACAGAGGACAAGCTGAAGGCGGCGATTCTCCATGCCTTGAAGAATCAGATGCCCGCAATCTTGGGCACATTGGATATTGGTCGAAAATGGGATGATGCTTCCGCCGAGGAAGTGATTGCTTGGGTGAAGCATCGACTTGGATTGCCAAAGTCAGGCGAATAGGACGTGCGCCGTAAGTTCGATAACGTTCGGCTGGCTGCGCCAGATCGTTGCTGTGGTTTTTGCCACTGTGTTACGTTCAGAGTATTGTCGCTCGCATGAGTATCGGTTGGCCGTAGTTTGTCGGCTCACCTGAATCATTTCCGGCTAGTGACTGCTCGTTGCCGTATTGGGTTGGCGCGGTCACTCGAACTTTAAGGTAGTTGCGCGATGGTACGATTCATGTCAGTGGGCGGCTATGGGAGAGCGAAACGACAATTCGAGCTGTGGCGAGTCGTCTTTTGGCTCATTGCGGCTTTCTTGACTTGGATATTAGGGACGATTGGCTTCTGGCAGGCGCAGTCCATACACACCGGTTGGTCGCGTTTCCTAGAGGCGTCCTATCACTCCTTCCAGCTATTCAAGCTAGAGTCTGTTGACTACAAGCCTAGGCCCATCGTAATGATCGACATCGCTCGGTGGTTGGCGCTAATGGTCACGGCGACCGCAATTCTCAAGTTGTTTGCAGTCGTACTCCGTGAGTTGCTCGATGAATTCAAGTTAAAACGGTATCGCGGTCACGACATCATCTGTGGTTTGGGATGGAAGGCTCGCTTGTTGATTCGACGATTACGAGATGAAGGCCGTCAAGTCGTTGTCATCGAAAAGGACGAAAACAACCCGGTCATCGAGAGCTGCCGAACACTCGGCGCGCATGTAATCGTAGGTGATGCAACGCAGCCAGAGATCTTATTGCGGGCGGGAATCGGCAGAGCCAGACGGTTGGTGTGCTTGGCTGACGACATGGCCAATATCGAAATGTCTGTCGCTGCGGAAAAGGCCCTTGCCTCGCTTAGTCGCGCAAAAGCCCCAGATTGTTTCGTGCACATCGAAGACAGTTTAATTAGTCGAACTTTGTACGAGCGGCAATTTACGGAACTTGCCCCGCGTCTATTTCGCGACTATTTTTCGGTTTTTGAGATCGGTGCTACCGAGATGCTTTCGTCGGATCAATTTCGCCCTTTCCGTCCCGGACCTGACGGCAAAGCACCCCACCTGCTGATTGTTGGGCTCGATTCGATGGGCCAATCGTTGGTTCTTGAAACCGTCTATCAATGGTCAAAGCAAAATGCGAATGACCCACTTCATATCACCGTCTTCGATCCCCAGGCTGATGAAAAGGTCGATTCACTCCAGCGACGTTACAAGGACTTTTCGAGATTCTGCGTCTTAAACCCTCGAAACTGGAGATCGAACAATGCGGATCATTCATCCGAGATTAAACTCGATCAAACTGACTACTCAGTCGCCTTCGTTTGTACGCTCGATGAAAAACTCGCACTGGATACAGCGCTTACGTTGTATCACCAACGGGCTGAGTTGGGAAAACGATTTCCAATCGTCGTTCAGCTAATGGGAAATCAACCGCTGGGCGAGCTGTTCGTTGGTGATCCGAAAAAAGAAGGCCTGGAAGAATTCTTTGTTTTCAATCTATTCAATCAAACCTGCCAGCCAGAACATCTCGACAGCGTGATTTCAGCCATCGCGCGTGGGATTCACGAACACTATCTCGCACAACAAAGTTCGAAATCCAAGCAAGCTGCAAAACCTTGGAAGGAACTTCCGGCGTATCTCAAGGAAGGCAATCGTCTACAAGCAGTCGGAATGCCTGGAGTA
>JAJDEA010000269.1 GCA_029260035.1 Phycisphaerae bacterium | reverse complement strand
CCCAAGCCAAAGCCGAATCCCAATGCGACGGATCAGCAGAAGTCGCAGCAGGAGATGATGCAAAAAATGGGACCTCTCATGAGCATCATGATGTTCGTTATTTTCTATAAAGCGCCAAGCGGTTTGACGCTCTACATAATGGCCAGCTCCGTGTTTGGGTCGATCGAGCAACACCGCATCCGGCGACACATTAAGCAACAGGAAGAACTTGGCACCTTGCACAAACCAGGCGACAAGGATACGTCATTGGAGGCCAGCGGCAAGAAAAAGGCGCCGGGTTTCATCGGAAGGAAACTCGCCGAATTTCAGGCGATGGCTGAACAGGCGCAAAAGCGCCAGATTCAGTCGAAGTCGAAGAAGGGTAAACCTTCCAGGTAGGGCACTCCCTCCAGCGATGGAAGAGCCATCGCCAGCCGCCGTGCGTATCTGCCCCAGCAGAAAATCCGCTAGTTCTTCGTTATGGTCGTGCCGGTTTTGCCCGCGATAATGTCAGCCGAACGGGCGAGCGGGCCGATGTAGACGCGTGCGTCTTCCTTCTGTGTCGCTGCAAGGAAATTGATCGCAGATTGAATTTTTGGCCCCATCGAGCCAGCAGGGAAGTGGCCTTCATTCATCCATTGTCGCGCTTGTGACAGTGTCATTCGTTCGACTTCCTGCTCGTCGGGCTTCCCGAAATGGATACTGACGCGGTCTATATTCGTTAGTATGAGCATGGCATCGGCGTTGAGTTCTTCGGCAAGCAAAGCGCTGGCCAGGTCTTTGTCGATGACAGCGCGGGCTCCTTGGATGCTTCTGTCCTCGCCCCGAACGACAGGAATCCCGCCGCCTCCGCATACCACGAGAATCTCGCCTGCTTCGACCGCTCGACGAACCGTCTCGATTTGCATGATGTGTTTGGGGGTAGGTGAAGCCACGACTCGACGAAATAAACCCGGTGCGACTTCTTTCATCGCCCAACCCTGGTCCCTTTTTCGACGATGAGCCTCAACCTGGTTCATCGTTCGGCCAATGGGTTTCGACGGTGCATCAAAAGACGGATCATCCGCGTCTACAAGAATGCTGGTGATGATCGAAGCAACAATCTTGTCATGTCCGCGACATTGTAACTCGTTGGTCAGCGTTTGGGCGATCATATAGCCCATGCCTCCCTGAACGTGCGCAACGGCGACTTCCATAGGAAGTGGATAAATCAAGCCTATGCCCGCATCATTTCGCAATAGGAAATTGCCGATTTGTGGCCCATTGCCATGCGTGATGACAAGGTGGTAGCCTTGTTCGATGAGGTCTGCCAACGGCTTGTCCGCCTCGCGGGAGTGTTCAAACTGCTGCGCGACGTTGCCCTCTTCATCTGGCTGGCTGATGGCGTTTCCGCCCAGCGCGACGACGATACGTTTACCATTGCTCATAATAATACCGTCTTACCTTGCACAAGCGCCGCGAACTGGCGTGCAGTAGTCTCTCAGTAAAGCAGGGGAAAAGTACTAGGTTCCGATCAGATGAACCAGAATTGCCTTCTGTGCGTGTAACCTGTTTTCCGCCTGGTCGAAAATCGCGGAGTTTGGCAGGCGAGATGTGCCGTATTCGATCTCATCGCCATAGTGGGCGGGCAAGCAATGCAATACAACCGCATTGGAATCCGCAATCTTCATGGTGTCGGCGTCGATGCGGTACTTCTGAAACGTCTTCTTGCGGGCGTCAGCCTCGGCTTCCTGCCCCATCGACGCCCACACGTCTGTATACAAGACGTCTACACCGGACGCTGCTTCCAGGTCGTTCGTTACAGTAATGGAAGAGCCGGTTGCCTTGCCAATCTCTCGTGCTTTGGTGGTGACCGCAGCCATTGGTTCATAACCCTCCGGCGTAATCACTGTCATGTGCATGCCTACCTGGGCGGCTCCATACATCAGCGAGTGAGCGACGTTATTCCCATCGCCGATATAACACGCTTTGATTCCGTCGAGCTTCCCTTTGCGCTCTATGATGGTTTGGAAATCCGCCATGATTTGGCAAGGATGTTCGAAGTCGCTCAAACCATTGATAATTGGGACCGTTGCATGTTCTGCCAAATCCGCAACGATGTCATGGCCGAAGACCCGCGCCATGATTGCGTCAGCAAAACGTGATAAGACGATTGCGATGTCCTCGGTTGTTTCGCGTTTGCCCAGACTGATGTCAGTCGGTGCGAGGTAAATTGCATGTCCGCCGAGTTGGGTCATCCCGACCTCAAACGACACGCGCGTTCTCAACGATGGTTTTTGAAAAATCATCGCGAGCGTCTTACCTGCAAAGGGCGAGGCGCCTCGTGCCGCTGGATTTTTCTTTAGGTCCGCGGCTGTTGCGAGAACATCAAGGATTTCTTCTTTCGAGAAATCCAGCAGGGAAAGAAAATGACGACCTTTCATGCAATCCACCATGATTGATTCTCCATGGCTGAGCCGAAGCTCGGCGATACAAGGGAAGTATAGTCTGTTCGATACGAGCGAAGACCGAATCTCAACCGAGAGATTGCTTCGAGCTACAATATATGCCAAGCCAAGACGAACAGGTCTTGTGCAAAGCAGGCGACGAGTATTATGCCAAGACTTTTTCCAGACGCTCCAGCGCCCAATCCAATTCGTCTTTGGTGATGCAAAGAGGCGGTGCCAGCCGCATGACCTGTTCGTGTGTATCCTTGCAGAGCATTCCTTCCTGCATTAACTGTTCGCAGTACTTTCTTGCGACTCCGGCGGATTCATGGAATTCGATGCCGACCCAAAGCCCGCGCCCGCGGAATTGCTTGACCTTGTCCGTCTTGATTTTCCCGAGTCTGTCAAAGAGGTATTCCCCAAGCTGCTTAGCGTTGTCCTGGTATTTGTTCGTCTTCAGAATTTCAACCACTTTTCGCGCCACGGCGCAGGCGAGTGGATTGCCGCCAAACGTGCTGCCGTGAACTCCCGGCGTGAAGACGCTCATGATTTCAGTGCTCGATACGACTGCCGAAATGGGCATCACGCCGCCGCCCAGTGCTTTGCCGAGAATAAGTACATCCGGCACGACGTTTTCTGTTTGTACGCAGAAGGTTGCGCCGCATCGCCCCAGCCCCGCTTGAATTTCATCTGCGATAAAGAGGATGTTCTTTTCGGTGCAGAGGTCTCGTACCTGCTGCAGATATCCAGCCGGCGGGACGATGATCCCCGCTTCGCCTTGTATTGGCTCGATCAAAAATGCAACAGTGTTGTCATCGATCGAATTGCGCAGCGCGTCGATGTTGCCGTATTCGACCGTTTCAAAGCCGGGCGTAAAAGGGCCGAATCCCTCACGGCAGAGTGGGTCCGTGCTGAAACTGACGATGGTCGTTGTTCTGCCGTGGAAGTTCTCACTGCAGCAGATGATTTTAGCCTTATCCGCTGAGACTCCCTTCTTTGTATATCCCCACTTGCGCGCGGTCTTGATAGCCGTCTCAACCGCCTCTGCGCCCGTGTTCATCGGGAGTACAACATCCTTATCGCAAAGCTCGGCTAGTTCTTTGCAAAAAGGACCGAGCTGGTCGTTTTGAAATGCGCGTGACGTCAATGTGACGCGATCAAGCTGAACGCGCGCCGCCTCGATCAACTCAGGATGGTTATGGCCGAAATTGACGGCTGAGTACGCCGCCAACATATCCATGTACCGCTTGCCTTCCACGTCGGTCACCCATACTCCGTCAGCTTCCGCTACGACAACCGGCAGTGGGTGATAATTATGCGCAGCGTGGCGATCGACGAGTTCAATATGTTTTGCGCTGGTCATTTCGTTAGTTTGTGTTTGTACGGTCATTTTACTTGTTCCTTTGCTGTTTTATCGAATCCCCGATTGGGCTTTGTACATGAACAATGAGCACAAGCCAACTCTCGATTTCGATATAAATGCCACGAATCGATCGCGCCATCTTGGCTGAATGTGACTCTGCGACCCCCGTTAGGTAATCGGCTTGTCAGGCCCTCTGCTCGACTGAGACGGCGGAAGTATACTCATTCTGCATGCTAAAAATCAACCCCCATCCCTATCGCCGTTAAACCGACATTTTGACCTGGAAGTTCATTAGCGCGGCCAGCTGTTCGCATGGTTGCATGACGTAACTGATCGGCCATGGCACATTGTTTGCCGCGGCTTTTTGAGCAGAAGGGGGGCGAATGTCTTGTACGAAAACCTGAAAAGGAATGCTGCCAGCTACTTACTGGACCAAGCGTGAAGTGTCGTGCCGGATTCGATTAGTAATGTGTCGTCAACGATCATAATCTCCCGCACTTCGGAAAGCTTCATCAATTCCGCGATGCCGCCGACCTCGGCCAGCATTCCACTCGCGTTGCGATGATCGTAGAAGTACGCCTCCGCCAGCATTTCCTCCGCGTTGTCGGGCGTGTGGATGGCTGCGACGAAGTTGCTGGTGAGAATTCGCTTCGAAAAATGCGCATCCTCCGGAGCCGTGCCGTGCCAAAGGGTGAGTCCCGTCACCTCGTCGATGGCACTGACCGACGATCTTGCGCTGACAATAATACTGTCATTCTGCCTTTGAACGATCATGTCAGAGCCGGATCGGCTGGTCACCGGCTCCGACTGCCAGATCGTCTCGCCCCTTTCCAAGTCGATCTTGCGAACACTTCGTCCATCGTCGGAGAAGTAGATTGCATCGACGTCCAACTGCAAAGAGCTTTTTCTCAGATGCCCATCCATGGGCACACGCCATTTTTTCCTGCCGGTTTCAGCATCAAAAGCAGTAATGGTTTGTGTTGTGACCAGAACGATCCGACCGTCAAGAGTTACGAAGAGATTTTCAACAGAACGGGCCTCATCTGTAGGCGATGCGCCAATCCACTCTCCGGTCTTGTAGTCAATTCGACACAGCGCAACATGCCCGTCGCGCATGACGTAGTACACAATCCAGGGGTCTGCTACGCAAACGAGACCTTGTGGCACGGGTTTGTGGGTTTGGGACCATACGACTTGGCCGGAACGTATGTCCAAGCGGACTATTTTGCCGTCGTCATGGACCACTACAAGCTGATCGCCCTGCAACGCGAATGTTCGAATGCCTCCCATCCCCTCCCAGTCTGCATTCTCGTCGTCGAGTTCCGCAGGATGCTTGCCAACAGACCATTTCGTGGTGCCTTCATTGACGCGAACACCGAAGACGACGTGCGACGTCGCAAACACGGCGACATCGGCTCTGGCGATTAACAACTGAACGCCTTGCCGCGTGGGGATAGGGGCACTCCACGCCTCACGGCTTGTGCGCGCGTGGTGGCTATGCAGGGATTTACCCGAATAAATGTAATATCGCGACCAATCGCTTGATGGCGCGCTCCCAAACCGAGGAATAAGAAGCCGAAACTTGTCGGCAAAAGTTTGCTCAAAATATTCGGACAATGGAAGCCTGATATGAGGTTCTGACGCCTGGACCAATTCACGCACGCCAGTAAGGCGGTCGCGGTACTGACGAAAAGAGAGCAGGCTACCCTGATCGTTAATGCGGTACTCTGGATACTCACGAAGCGCTTTGGTGAGCCAACGATAGGTATGCGCCGGGCGGCCTGCCTGCTCGTATGCGTCCGCAATGCGATGGATCGTTGCGGGGCGATCGACCTGGCTTCCATACCGCTGATATGCCTGTGTCAGAATCCTTGCGGCATCACTCGGCTTCTTCGATTCGACAAGATACTGCGCCCAAGTCAACATTGCTTCGGGCGCTGCTTTGCTGTTGGGGAAGACTTCGACGACGCGCGCGAGCGTTTCGATTTCGTGTGCGCGCTGGCCGCTCCTCAGGATTTGTTGCGCTTCGGTTTCGTAAGGTTGGTACGCGACTCTACCGTGTCGATCTAGCAATTCTGTGATACGAGATTCTGCCAGCGAACCAACGGTTTGGACGACTGCAATGCCTGGATGCTGAATGAACTTTGCCGAATCCATGGCACGGAGTGATCGGTCTCGCAGGAGCTGTTGATAAAGGCGGAGAGCCTTGCCCGGCTTCTTATTTTCGGCGTACAGCTTCGCAAAACGAAGCCGATAACGGACGTGGTCTTTGGTGTTCGTCGGACACTGAGCGGCGTAACGAAAGAGATCGTCAAGCACAGATGGGGCAAACGCCGCACGCGTAGCGAACGTTTCTGCAAAAAGCAAGGTATTTTCGAACACCCTGCTTTGAATCGCTGGCTCAAACGGTACGGCGAGATCGCCGGCTCGGCGGATGGCTTCCTGGAACACGGTGAGAGCATCCTCGTACTCGCCTCCCCGGAGCGCTACTTCTGCGAATTCCAGTGCCGGGATTGGGTCAGTTTCAGATGCTTCCATCTTTTTTCGCAGCGTGTTCCAAAGATCAGCTTTACGCACATAAGCGGTGAGCGTTCCAGGGCCAGCGACGAGTAGGCTTCCAGAAAGCGCTAGCAGGTTCCCACCACTTTCGTATGCTTGCCAATTGCGTTCGTTGAGCGAACCATCTGAAACGGCAAAGGATAGAAGTTTCTCGCTGGTCGGCACAAGCACACGATTGTCAGCCCAGGTTGGTCGCCCGAGCATTTCTTGATCTTCTCCCAGCAAGGTTGACCACGACAAGGTTTCTGATTCCAGGTCGAAACAGGCCACTTTGTTGCCCGCGGTGCATAGCACGTTCTCGTGAACACCCAGGAGCGATTGAGCGCCGCCAAGTACCCGTTTTGGGATGGCATGTTCCACCTCGCCTGTTTGCGCATTCAAGACAATGACAGATGATGCGTCTGTTGGAAGTGCAATTACTCGCCCATCTGACAAAATCACGGGATTCAGCATCCACGGGGCGAGGAATCGGCCGTCCCAGTTAGATCGCGAGTTATCCGGTGTTTCGCCGCGATCATATAGATGTACCCATCTAACCGCGCCGGTGTGAACGGACACGGCTGCAAGCGTCCCAAGATTCGTACAAACATAGACTGTGTCACCATCGATAGCTGCGATTGAACTGGTTGGTCGGCGAGAACCAAACGAACCAGTCGAAGCGCTACCAAGATGAGTTCGTTGTTCCAACGTCCCATCACTCGCGCGGAATCGGTGAAGGTAACAATCTTCAAAACCAAACGAGCGCCGTCTTCGTCCGACGACGAATACGTTTCCATTGCGAACAATCGGCGCCGTGTCAAAGCTGACTTCTGAAAAACCCTCCCCCATGTTTGTTTGGTCCAATGACCAGATTGGCACGCCCGTAGTTGCATCCAGGCAGACGAGTGCAGGGGGTGTTCTCGCGGATTCATAGCCATAATAGGGAACGGTGTCGCCTGGGAGTGAGGCGTATATCCGATTGCCTTCGATGGTGACCGAGTCCCAGCCGAAGGGCAATTCGTCCAGATCGGTAATCGGAACCGTCACTTCGTCTGCCTGGAATCGCCAAGCCAGATACCCTGTACTTCGATACAAAGCGACGATTTCCCGATACCGCTGAACGATAATCAATTCACTTGAAGCTACGGGGTTCATGACAAGCCAACGACTCTTATTCCGGCCACTCGGCATGGCGTCGTCTAGTGCTGCCTGGTCCTCCGAATCTTCAACCTGTCCGAATTCGTCGAAACGCCAAAGCAGACCTAGATCGCCATCCTGTACGGTGCCAGCTTTATTGCGCAAGCCGTCGCCGCCGAACGTCGGCCAGTCGGTCTCGGTTTGTTTCTTGCTCAATCGAAAAGACGAGTGGATATCCTGCACAACCTCTTTGAATTCACGGTCTTCACCCTTCCAGCGAATCGTTGAATCGCGGGGAACGAATCCGGTCAAGGCTAGCTTGGAGTCGCGAATTGTGGCAATCAATGTAGCCAGCCGCTCATAGCGATCGCGAAATCGATCCGCGTTCGGATGTGCTTTCAAGACTCGGCGATAAACACGCTCCGCAAGCCACAGGTCGCCGGATTCGACTGCAAGCTGGCCGATCGTGTCGGCTAGCGACGCAGCGGTCATCGTGCAGAAATAACGTTCATAGACATCCAGTAAACGTTGTATGTCATGTTCCGAATGGATCAACTCGATCGCGAGTTCCGCCTCGGATTCAAAACGGTCCTGGTAAGCCCGAACGCCAACGACGGGCCATCGGGCGATGGTGTCCTGGATATGTCGTCTCAGGTCTATGTAAAACCGAGGCCTTATTGCGGTAATCTTGCCAGGCGACTTGTCGATCGCTTGCTGAAGAATCTCTGCGGCGTCATGCCATCTACCGCTTTGACCAAGCAGGCGTGCCTTGGCCAGTGCGTCAGATGCTTCGAAGCTATCGTTCAGGTATACCTCGCTTGTGGGACGGCTTTTCTTCTCCGCATTATCTGCTTGTGGTTTGGGTGGTTCGGCGCAAAAAGCGCAGTGGACATTGGTTGCTAGTCCCAGGCTGAAAAATAGCACTGCGGGATACACGCCACGCCTGTTGTTTGTCTGTGAGTAGATTTGCATTTTTCTCCGCATGGAGCTTTCGCCACCCCTGTATGCTACAGGTGTTTTTCTAATAGCAAACCCAGACGATCACGCGTCCCTTTGTCAATTTTTTGCTTGTCCGACCAGATAGCCAACTTGAGTGCGTCGCGGCACGAGCAGGCAACGTCGATCGACTCTACATGTTTGAGCGCCTCGACGATCAGCTCGTAAGCAGCATCAGTCGCTCGGCGAAGATTTCCCAGGATTTCCTGTAGCAAGTCGGCTTGTTCGCGAGAAGCGTCTGTTGCGCGCCAGCAATCGTAATCCGTTGGCAGTGCGACAAGTGCGTAGCACATCTCAGCCTCGCGCGCCAGTTTTGCTTCGGGCATACAGGTCATACCAATTAAGTCGCCACCCCATTGGCGGTGCATGAGAGACTCTGCCCGAGTCGAAAACTGAGGACCTTCCATGCAAATATAGGTTCCGCCGTCATGCACGGTCGTGTTGATGCGCGATCCTGCTCCGATGAGCATCTTTCTCAAGCAAGGGCAGAACGGCTCGGCCAATTCAACGTGAACAACAACATTCTCGTCAAAGAAAGTCCCTGATCGACGAATGGTCTTGTCGATTACCTGATCGCAAAGCACCAGATGCCCCGGCGAAATGTCTTCGCGCAAGCTGCCTGTCGCACCGCTTGCGATGATCGTTGAAACGCCGAGTGATTTTAATGCCCAAATGTTTGCCCGATACGGAACGCTTGACGGGTTGAAACGATGTCCTTCGCCATGCCTGGCAAGAAACACGACTTCAAGATCTCCCCACTCAGCGAGGATTGGCGAGGCGCTCGGCAATCCAAAAGGCGTGTCAACCGCAACCGTCTCACCGCTTACCTCAGCCAACATTTTGTCGCCAAGCCCCGTTCCGCCGATGATGCCGATTCGTTCCTTGGCCATTAACAATCCTTTCGAGAATTCGCGACTATCCTTCCATTCTATCGGCTTGGTGAGAACCGAAACGAAAGCCCAGCTGGTCTTGATTTACGACCTGCATCCTCGCGGGCAAGCCTCGTTGTCACCGGCTCAGTGCGGTCAGTCTCGCAAGCAGTTTTGGCAGCAGTTCCAGGACCGCTTCGATCTCGTCGCGTGTCGTATATTGTGACAAGCTAAAGCGCACGGCACTATGAGCGAGCTTTTCCTCTATGCCCATCGCCTGCAAGACGTGCGATGGTTCCAAAGATCCGCTACTGCAGGCCGCCCCGCTCGACGCACAAATACCCGCCTCGCTAAGCAGGATAAGAATTGCCTCTGCGCCAAGGCCGTCAAATGAGATATTCGTTGTGTTGCAGATCCTCGGAGTGTCTTGAGCGTTTACAGTAGCAAATGGGATTCGTTCGCAAATGCCGCGATCCAGGTCGTTGCGTAGTTCGCACACGCGTTCTTCGATCGATGTTCGTCGCTGTTCGGCAAGCTGAGCAGCGACGCCCATTCCTACGATTCCCGCGACGTTTTCGGTTCCGCCACGCAAAAGCCTTTCCTGGTTGCCTCCTAAGATGAGCGGCGCAAGGCGAGTCTTGCGACGGACGAAGAGTGCTCCAACACCTTTTGGGCCATGAAACTTGTGGGCGCTTAGACTGAGGAGCGAAACGGGCAGCGACGACAGATCGACGGGTAGCTTTCCTGCAGACTGTACAGCATCTACATGAACGCTGATACCTCGCTGCTCCGCTGATTCAACCAGCGGTTTCATGTTTGAAATGACGCCGGTCTCATTGTTGGCATGAATGATGGACGCCAAAGCCGTGTCATCTGACAGCTTCGATTCCCATTCCGCACTGTCGATTTGGCCATCACGATCCACGCCAACGTAATCCACGCGATACCCATCGCGCTCGAGTTGTTCAGCGACCCGGAGTACGGCGGAGTGCTCTACCTTTGTCGTCAAGAAATGTCGCTTGTCAGAACGAGTTGCCAAAATGCCACGAATAGCGAGGTTGATGGCTTCTGTGCCCCCGCCTGTAAATACGATTTCCCTGGCATGAGCGCCGATCAACTTCGCAACCTGCAGCCGGGCACATTCGATTTGGTGCTTCGCAGCTTGTCCAAACTGATGGACGCTGGAGGGGTTGGCGTAACCATCCCGCAATAGTGGGAGCATAGCCTCGACAACTTCCGGGCAAGGCTGAGTCGTCGCATTATTGTCCAAATAGATCACTGCTCGAACTCCATAACAAACCTGCTATTCATACCTATATTGTAGGCTTGTCTGACTTTCCTGGCATCCTGGTTTTTTGCGACTTCCGTGGTGACGACTGGCATCCCGTACTACCGAATGAATATCATTGGCTCGCCATCCGGTGTATTGAAAGCCATTCGTCTATGCCGAAGGACTCCGGCCGTCGGCTGGCATCCACGGCGTCGCAGATTCTTTTGACATCTTCGTCAGTCAAGATATATCGCAGCCCGGAACGCAACGTCTTGCGACGATGATCGAATGCGCCACGAATCAGTTTGGAAAATGATCGCAGGTCTTCCAGCTTGTCGAAAGGGCTGTCTTGAACGTCGATCCGCATCATGGCAGAATCAACGGCGGGCTTGGGCCAAAATGCCGCCGGCGGGACTTTGGCTACATGGGAGACTCGCCCCATGATCTGAGACAATATCGCCAACGGGCCAAACGCTTTGGTATTGGGGACAGCTGTTATGCGCGCGCCGACCTCAGCCTGCACGGTGAAACACATTCGGCGCACCTGCGGATAATCGATAAGTAGATTCAGAATCAAAGGCGTTGCAATTTGATATGGTAGATTCGCGACCAGCTTGATGGCGCCACTGTCTTTGTTCTGTGAAAACGGGATCATCTCCAAGGCCTTTTGAACCTCGCCGCTAATCCTGTGCTTGGACTCCAAAACATCTCCGCGAATCAAGTGAAACCCATCTCGTTTGAGAAACCTTCTCGCAAGGTGTTCTTGAAAAGACCGATCGATTTCTACGCAAATGGCGCGATCGACCTGTTCGACGAGCAGGTCGGTGAGGCCGCCGGTTCCTGGGCCAACTTCAAGCACGACGTCTTCCGGCGAGAGTTCAGCGGATTCAACGAGCTTGCGCATCAGGTTTCCGTCAATAAGGAAGTGCTGCCCGAATTGCTTCCTTGGTCTTGCATCGATTGAGTCGAGAATGGCCTCAATGTCACGCTTGGTTTGTACCCGAATTGCATTCATTGCATGATTCGACCCTAGGAAACGAAAGTCGTGAGCACAGCAGGCGAAAAATGGAAGTCCGCTTTGTCCTGAGGTAACATACGACATCGTGGACAATCTACTTCCGCTGATGGGCCTGCTCGGATGAACAAACTAACCGGCAAGCATGGTCATTGCCAACCCGAAACCCCGGAGTTTTCTATGCGTTCCCATGAAGTCTTGAGACGAGCCGCTGATGGCATCGGCGTTAAAGCGCTGGCCGCGACCCTGAAACTATCGCCCGCTTTGATTTACAAGTGGTGTCAGGAGTCGGACCCGAATGATCCGGATACCAGTGGCGCTCGCAATCCGCTGGACCGACTGGCCGACATTGTTCAGGCAACACAAGATACTGATGTGATCAATTGGCTTTGCCATGAGGCAGGGGGGTTTTTCGTGAAAAATCCTGCGCCGCCCTCGCCTGACATCAGCACGGAACTTCTGGTGAACACGCAAAGGCTGGTACAGGAGTTCAGCCAACTACTCGGAACCGTCACGAAATCTATCGAGGACGATGGAGAAATCGAACCGGCTGAAGCCGACCGGATTCGCGAGTCATGGGAGACATTGAAAGGAAACATCGAGTCTTTCACTGTCGCGTGTGAACAGGGAGTCTTCCAGTCATAGCAACGCTAAAATCGATGGATATCAACGCACTTCGAAATCGCTTGCTGCAATCGATTTTACTCTCGTGCTTTGCATAAAAAAGAAGCGCCGCATCCACCAGGGGGGGAAGTGAATGCGGCGCGGGCGTCATCCGCGCTACTAGCGTCAGGTAGCGCGCGGAGGAGGGCAAAAGGTCGCGTTAAATCAAATTTCGGCTACTTCACTTTCTCCAGTAACGATTCCCCGTTGGCTCCGGATTACACGCACGGCGTTCAGTCGCCAGCATGATCAATAAGGTGCTGAATGCACTACCGAGAAGCCGGCGAGAAAAATGTCACCGTGAGCCTGCTATTTATAGGCCCTGTGAGAGACGCGGGGCAAATTGATTTCATGTAATAAGATGTCGTGACCGCGACAGAAGATGTGCTCTAGAACAGCTGTTGATCGATAGTAGCAGGGACTGGGTGCTCGTCGATCGGGGAAAGAATGGACTCCCCACATGGGCCGTCAGTTGCCAAGTGTATGCGTTTGTCACGGAATACCGCTCTAGCGGACGAGTTCCAGGCCGTTTCGGGCCCGAATGTTTTCCGGGTCGAGCCAGGCTGACACAACTGACCGCATGCGTTGGCCGGCGACCTCGGACGTGAGTTGCGGACGCATCTCATAGAATTCATCCTCTCGCCCCTCTTGCGTTTCGGCCCATTCCACAACAATCACGGTTGCCCGATCTTTCAGCTCCTGCACCATGACCTTTTGAGGGTTGTATTGAAGCTGAAACCATTCCTCGATCAGGTCTCGGGATACCGAGCCGATGGTCCAGCCCGCATGAACCGGCATCTCACGACCGGCCGACAAATCGGTGCGGTTTCGCCGTGTTACAAGAGGTGATGTTGCATACCCGCTCCATGCGCCGGCAGGGGTATCCTTGAGCGATACAAGTTCTTCGTGATTGAGAAAAGTCTGCTCCAGGGTTGCCCCTTCTTCGCAGTCGAGCAGCCCTTCTGCGTGCATTCGCGCGTCTTCCCACGCCCGAACCAGGCGAAGGTCCTGAACGACCTGGTCCCGCACTTCGTCTACGGAATCCGCAACATGAGCAGGTCTGGAGCCAACGACACGCATGACGTATACGTCGCCGTCAACATCAGTCAGGACGCATGGAGACGTCTGATAAGTAGCTGTATAGAACGATCGATCTACGCCGGCGTCTTGTGGAATCGTCTCGACTGCAGCTTCGGTTCGAAAAGCCAGCGATGCAAACGCCTGCCAGGAACCACCCTCAGCGCGAAAGACGGACTTTCCGATACCAGGCAACTTGTTGGCATCTCGCTCCGTGGTAAGACCTGTCGTAACGACGGATACTGCACCTTCGTACGAAATGGACCGGGGCAATTGATCGACTACCTTGTCGAAGTATTCTACGCTGGCAACCGCTGCGGGAATGTCTCGGTATCCGCTTTCTTTGATTTCTGCATCAATCAACGTCTCGGAAGCGTATCCAAGAATCCAGTTGGCCACTCGCTCAGCGGCTTCTTCCGCGTGCTGAGTTCGTACCGCAGCGATCGCGATGTCCTTTGCATCCTCCCACGGAATGTAAGGTGTCGTTTTACTGGCATCCTCTCCCGCTTCACTTTCTTCAGATGAGTCCGTCGCAGGCTTTAGGAAATCAGCGCTTGTTTCACGGTTTTCCTCGTAGAACCGCTTGGCCTTCTTTTCCAGGTTGGCGATGCCGATTTTTTCCGCGATTCGAGCGCGATCTACTTTGACATACTGCAATTTCAAGGAAACCGGAACGTAATATCCGAAATTCAGCCCGTTCCCTTTTTCGGTATCTTTATGCTTGGTCCATTGTTCCTGGATTTCGGATTCCGAGAACTCGGCATCCGCGTCAACAAAAGCCGAGGCGGGTAATACGACTGCGTTGACCATCACTTTGTCCAGCACATCTCGGCCGAGCGTTCGCACTTCAGCGGTGCTGGGTGCTGCGGATGATGCGATTGCGTTGGACATTAGTTGGATGGATTGAAGATTTGCCACCGCTTGTAGAATTTGCTCGGTCTTGACACGCAGCCTGCGACTTACGACACGAATCACTTCAAGGCTGCCTTGTTCCTGCATCCAACCACGAACGGAAGTCGGCGTCACCATTGTGCCAAATTTCTCCGCCTCTCGCGTAAGCAGAATCCAATCTGTGCGGGTGATGGGCTTGGCTGCGCCCGCCGAAGGGTATTCCCAGTTCATGCCAACCGCGCTGAGCAGTTTCGTAACATCGGCGGCTTGCCTTTGCTGGGCTTCGGTGATATCGCCCAAATCGGTGTTGGCGACGACTCGGTTCGGATTTGGCGCCAGAAGCTCCTGAAGCGCGGAGCCACCGACAAACACTACCATGAGCGCCACCATGAAAAAGGCCAGCAATCGCTTATTATACTTACGAAGGAGTTTCAACATTGTTCTGTAACCCTTTTTGTTTCAATGACTTACGTTCGATCTCAGGCTGTCATTTCCGACAAGATCATAGGCGATGCAACCGATTTCGCAACCCGGCATATTATTTTGCATCGGATTGACACGGTGGGCGCATCCTGCTAAACCGCTCAGCCAATCTGGGAAGGGGGGTAATTTGGTCGGAGTGGAGTTATCGCCCCTCTCTGACGATATTACCTGCCGCAGATACGAGACGTTTTACGCGACTCCTGTTTGACTTGAGAGGTTCTTGTGGCAAAGAAGAAAGCGCAAGCTACTGAAAAATCGTTGGTTATCGTCGAATCTCCGGCGAAGGCCAAGACCATTAACCGCTATCTCGGTAGTGATTTTGAGGTCATGGCGAGCATGGGGCATGTGCGCGATCTGCCCGCCAGCGATCTTGGAATCGATCTGGCTGGCCAATTCGAGCCTTCGTACGAAATCCTCCCCGATAAGAAGCGGATCGTTTCTGCGCTAAGAAAGGCCGCCAAAAACGCCCCAACGGTTTACCTGGCGACTGACCTTGACCGTGAGGGAGA
>JAJDEA010000268.1 GCA_029260035.1 Phycisphaerae bacterium | reverse complement strand
TCAGATGATATCCAAGAAGAACTGCTCCATGAATGACGGTGTTCTTTTGTCAAATCCATTTAACAAGGAGCCTGTCACGTGAAATGTCGTACAGATCGGAGCAAGAAGCAAGCGTGGCCGCAATGAGCCGGCTACGGATGTTGAGGACGGTCTGTTTGAGATCGAAGCTCAGGCGGAGCTGGTCCAATCCTTGATTCCCATCGGGCTGGAGGCGGTCAGCGATAGACCTGACCGCGCAGAGTCCAAGAATACAAACGCGCCGAACTGACCAGTTCACAACGTGTGCCTCCCGTTTATTCCGTACTTGTTGTCAACAAAGGACTTATAGATTGACGTGCTTTCAAGTTCCACTACGCTTTTGACCTGTGAAATCGATGGATGGAGCGTGTCATGAGCTTGCTACGGATGGCATTGTTGTTTGTGAGAAACGTCTTTCGCAATCGAGGCGAACTCACCCTCGAGAATCTTGCGCTGCGACAGCAACTCGCCGTATTGCATTCCAAGAAGAAACGGCCCAGAGTCCGACAAGTGGACCGCATCTTCTGGGTCTGGTTATCGAGGTTGTGGTCGAATTGGCGTTCAGCTCTAATTGTCGTCCAACCAGAAACTGTAGTTCGTTGGCACAAACAGGGATTCAAGTTGTATTGGCGTTGGAAGTCCCGACCCAAAGGGCTGGGGCGCCCGAAGGTCGAGATCGAAATCCGCAAACTCATACGCCGCATGTGCCGCGAGAATCCGTCATGGGGCGCACCGAGGGTTCATTCCGAACTTATTCTGCTCGGCTACGAAGTTTCCGAAACGACCGTGGACAAGTACATGATCCGTGGCCGAAAACCACCCTCACAAACCTGGCGCACGTTTCTTGATAATCACTTGCCGGACACTGTGGGCATTGACTTCTTCACGATGCCCACAGCGACTTTTCGTATCCTCTTCACTTTCATCGTCCTGCGCCACGATCGACGAAGTGTCGTGCACTTCAATGTCACCGAACATCCAACGGCCGAATGGGCGGCCCAGCAGATGATAGAAGCGTTCCCTGACAACGAAGTGCCACGATTCTCGATTCGAGATCGCGACAGAATCTATGGACATGTATTTCAGACGCGGGTAATGAACATGGGAATCGAGGAAGTCGTATGTTCGCCAAGATCGCCGTGGCAAAATCCGTATGCCGAACGCGTAATCGGTTCAATCAAAAGCGAATGCCTGCAACACGTCATTATTCTCAACGAACGGCATCTGAAGCGAATCCTTTGTTCTTACTTCGAGTACTATCATCATTCGAGGACTCATTTGTCCTTGGATCGCAACGCGCCTGTTCAACGCGAAGTCGAACACCGCGGGCGTGGAAAGGTCGTCGCAATTCCGATGGTCGGCGGGCTGCATCAGCACTATCGCCGAGCAGCGTAACACTGTCCCTGTTGCGGCGAGGATTCATTTTCTACGAGAGTGGTTCGCGCCGATTCCAGTTTCTTCGCACATTCCGATCAGACTATGCTCAATACCCCGACCATAATCGGGTTCTCGAATCTCGGGTTCATGGGTTCCAACGATTCGATGCGATTAAGTTAGGGTTGGATAGCATTTACGGGAGGGACAGCTTAAGATTTACATAGATTGGTACAACGAACACCGTCCTCACGCCACTCTTGCGGGCAAGACGCCCAACGAAGTCTACTCAAGTCTGCGACCAGCTAATCGGAGGCCCCGTATCGAACCACGCAAACGTTGGCCTCGTATTGCGCCATGTGCCGCACCTCGGACTCTCATTGCCAGACAGCCAGGTGATCGGTTCACACTCCAGGTTGATTTCTTTGAAGGCAAGCGACACCTACCGATCGTCACGCTAAGACGCGCGGCGTAAAGATGCCCATCAATCGGCATCTTTTTCTGTCGCCACGTATGCGCGCCGACACATTTTTTGAATCTCTTTTGACAGAAACTTCAACTTCAATGGCTTTCGCAAGACGTCGATGGCGGAATCCGTGGAGACTCCGCACTGTTGAGTCCTTGTATCGGCCGTAAATACTCCACACAAGAATCGCTGGACCAATACACCGTATTACACTGGCGCTACGTTGGCGCTACACTGGCGCTCTATACGACTTACACACTGGAAGACACCAAGTTGACGCCGAAGTGTGCTGATCAACAAGTCGTACTTTTGCAATTCTTGGTTCCGGAGCCCGAATCCGATCCCTCTGACTCCCGCTCAAGAGTCATTCTCTGACAGCTGAACGGCGTGCCGCATTCCGAGCAAACTCCATCATCCGTTCCCCGCAGATCATACCCACATTTCGTACATTGGCCTCGGCGCAGTCGGTCAGCGATCAACCGTTTTTTCCGGGAATGCCGAACTAAGCTGATAATAGGCAAGATCGAGAATAATATGCCAGGGGTCCAAAGGGAAAACGAAACATCAATTTCGCCGTAATATCGTCCATCTTTCGGCGATGGTCGTCGATGGCTGATCGAATGTGGCGGCCCCGCGTCCCTCCGGCTGAAATCGGTACTCCCCAGCCCCCGATAGTCTATCCAATATTCATACTGAATCCGGAAATACGGGGGTGCGTATCTGCAATTTATCACGATGTTTTTTTTCCCAAAACGTTCTATCTCCAAGCTTCCAAATGCAGGACCATCTAGCGCAATCGCAGTAAGCAAGATCATGCCTACACTGAATGCGCAAAAATAAACCAGAATTCGTGTACATACCTCCCTCACTCGTTAGACCCACTTTCAAAAATGTGGGCAAGCAATCTTGAGGAAGAAAACATTTCGCTTCTTCACTCCAATTCCTGTTCGCCAACCGTGGACTTTTCGTTGCATATTTCGGCGCTTAGGCCCTTGCGCCAACCTTTTGCAGGTGTGAGCGGATAATTTTTTGCGGCAGTGCGAATCGTTAATTTTTTTTCTAGGAAATCCTTGGCGTGCACTCCTAAGACCTTGGGGGCCGCTTCAATCAAGAGTTGCTCTGCTTCGGAGCCAGGTACCACAACGATCGCGTAAAGGGATATCTTTTTGATGCCCTCGTCATATGATTCAAAGATTTTTTTGAAATCGCTGGCTACCGATGGGTTATTGCACCAATACCCCACTTCGGCAATAAGGAATACTAGAGCCGTGCGTGTATTAAAAGAGCTCGTGGTGTCTTTTATTTTTTGGCGTGCGATCTCAAGAAAGCGCTGGTCGTCAGCCACAAGGGCAGCTAGGCGCGCCGCAATACGGAGTTGCTCGCCTTCTGCTTTGACAAACAACTCAAAAATGATGTCTCTGGACTCACAGTCGAGCCGGCCTTCCAGCGTCTTGGCAATGTGTGCCCCACCACCATCTTTTCTCGCGTATTCTTGGACGGCAAGAGGAATGTGCCGGTTTGTGTCGCAACCGAGTAACCCACCAATAATTGGACAGATTCGCCGATCGAAATCACTGCTTTTTGACACCTCGCTTCGCAAGATTTCTTCGCCAGGCTCTCCCGCAGCCATACACAATTCCTGAATAGCATCGACATCGAGCTTTCTCGTTTCATTCAAATACTCTCGTAGGTCAATCAGTGCGCGTTCCTCAACATCTCGTTGACAGCCTATCGCAAGAAAACCGGCAATAATAAAAGCACTGAACCGCGCGGTGGTCCCGCACATAATTGTGTCTTTCAAGGAACCCTCTGGTTTCTAGTAGCGGCCAACATCAAGAATGCTCCCTTTGAAATAGTTGAGTTTACAGTCAACCGAACCTGAATAAAAATGTCGTGGAAGCCCAGAGGATTGATATTCACTTTTTGCAGCACCAGCTAAAGGCTCCGGTGCAGGATTACGACTGCCCTCTGAGTAGTTCGTAAAGATGCCCACCGTTGGGCCGATGTTGTCCCCGACAACTTTAAGAAGCTCTTTTTCTAGTGCACCACCACCTAATAGTTTAAGCGCCGCTCCAGCGCCAAGTGAAAAATCTCCTACCAAGCCCACCGCGAAAGCGCCCATCCCGCCGACAGGAAAGCTTCGCGTCGTGGCGGAATAGCTTCCAACTGTTCCATAGATACGGAAGCAGAGGCACCCGAGCTGACATTTGTAAACGTTACGAAAATCCTGAAGCCAAATTGCTCGCTCATAGGCGTCAGTAGCGCCTGCAACTGAAATCGGCCCTGTCCCTGGCGTATAGTAAGTGTCAGCTAGAATAAGCGTGTACTCTTTCGACCATTCACCAGTGATTTCAGGGCCAATTAGCTTGCAGATCGGGGTTCCCCCTATAGCTAACCCGTATGGATCACCCCAAACTGTTGATCTCGAACGTGCATATTGGTAAAGGTTCATGCCGTCTTTATACTGCGTCATTAGGTTCACTGCAGATAACCGTGGACCTCGGCGATGATAGCTAGCCGGCGCTAACATCGAAAACGCCCCGATCGGATCTCGTTGTAACCACCGACCGTGCTTTGGCCTGAAGTGTCGCGCACGATTGTACTGCAGTTGCTTATTTGTAGCCGTGCCGGACTGCGTCAGATCCTCGACATTATGGAGGCGTCGTCCCGTAAAGAAATACGGATTGCCCAGCCCGCTCGTGCGCATGAGAACTTCCGAATCCTCACCGAGCGTTGACGAAATCAACGTATAATCCCAATCGTCTGTGTCGCCGTCGTGGTCTACATCAAATGTCGGATCGCTCGTGGATACATTCGCTTGCCGGATGCCTCCCGGCGGGCGATCGTCAAACCAAACCACCCCACCATCTCGGTTGGTGTCATGCTTGTGGTAACTATAGAGAGTCATATTGCCATAAGCATCGTAGTTGCTCGCCTCAAGCAACTGACCGTTTTTGGCCAATACACCAGTGACCGTATTGAGATCCTCAAGCATATAGTAATAGGTGTCGAACGAGGCGCCGCCGGGATCGCCTCCCAGTAGCACTGCCCGCTCATCGACACCAGCCGTTCCGTGGATATAACGCCGTGAGAGATTATCCGAAGGATCATACTCTGCAATCACGTTTCTACCATCGTAGTAGTACTTGAGTGTTTCCGCATCGCCATCAGTGTCGGAATCAAATCGCAGTTGGGTGCTGATCAGCCGGCCCAGCGCATCGTATTCGTAGTGGGCGACTTGCGTGGAGCCCACTCCACCCTCGTATGTGACCTTGGTGAGCCGGTTTTCGTAGTCGTAAGTGTACTCAAAGTCGTCCTCGTCTCGCGAAAGGTTCCCAGCTGGATCATAGAGAACGGTGACAGCACCGCCTCCGCCAGGGACATCCTCGATGGACGAGTATTCATTGGCAACGTTGTTTACATACGCCGTCGTGATCGAGTTTCGATGGTCCTGGTAGGTCATGCGATTGCCCAGTAAATCGTAATCGAAATCTTCGTGCTGGGTGCCGCTCCCTGTATCATACCCGACGCTCGTCACGCGGTGAAGTCCATCATAATCCAGGGTGGGAATTTTCGGAATCTTGCTGAACCCATCGTAGTTCCCACTGGTCGTTAAGTAGCCGTCCTTGCTCAGCTGATTTCCGACCTTGTCCACGGTGTAATCGAATCTGGCGACCGACTCCAATGTTGTCCCGTTGTAAACATTGTCGTTGCTGATTCGGGTGGCGAATCGATGCTGGTCATACTCGACTAGTCGGTCAATGAACATCTCATAGTCGCTGTAGGAGGATTCGAGCTTGTAGAGCGTCTGGAGTCGTCTGCGCGTCAGGTTACGCCCCTGATAATCATAGGTTATAAAATCCTGATAGCTTGTGAGGTTGTCCGGGCCATTCTCGAAAAGACCCTTGACCTTCGTATTGATGGATAGATCGTCGTATTCGTATTGGAGCGATAGTGCGGCAGCGCCGCCGGTGGCATCGTATTCGGTCGTCAACCGGCTGCCCCTTTGGTCGTACCAATACTCGATATCTCGGGCGTTGACGCCCTCATCGAACAATTCCTGGGTTTCTTTTTCGACCCGGGAAAGATCGTCGTAAACAAACGTCGTTTTGGAGATGGATTCCAGATTGCCTGAGATCCCTTTCTTCGCGAGAGTCATTCGTCCCAGACCATCATACGAAAGTGTTTCGATCAGCGTGCCATCGTCTTTTTCGGTCAACAGGCCTCGCGTGTCATAGGTGTAGTCCACGACCACGCCGCGCTGGTCCGTTCGTTTCGTCATTCTTCCTGCAAGATCAAATGCATAATCTACATCGCCGCCATCGGGGTAGACGACCTGCGTTCGTCGTCCTGCCAAATCGTATTTGTATATCGTGTTTTGGGTGACAGACGGAGAGGGAATCGTGTCCTGAGTTTGGTGTGTCACCATTCGGCCAAGCAGATCGTAGTACATGATTTCGGTTTGGTATTCATTCGTCCCTCTGGTCTTGATATACACCTGATTGAGATTGTTGTGAACGGTCGACGATGGAACCGATTCCGGATCTTTGTATTGCTCCAGTCTGTTCAGCACGTCGAATGTGTATGTTGTGGTTAGGTCATCAGCGCTATCAGACGCAAGTGCAATTTCCTTGGTCATTCTGTCGAAGTCATCGTATACGAGGTCGACGGTGCGTGTTCCGATTCCATCGTATTCAAGCCGCCGAGTCAGGTGTTGCGCGCCGTCGTATTCCATCGTCGTGTGCAACCCACCCGGATCCGTCGTCTTGGTCATTCGACCGTATCCATCGTATTCATTAATGGTCTCAAGTGGCGTACTCGATTTCATGTTGTATGAAGTGTGCGTCAGCACATTGCCATCGACGTCATAAGTCGTTTTCCTCACAGTATCCGCTGTTTCCGACCAACTACTCTGAGCTGCATCAGCAAAGTCAACGGTAGTGAGTGCTCTACTAGCATTGTCATAATAGAGTTGTTGTTTGGAAAGCGCGGTTCCACCGCTGTTCTTTGCGGTCTGCTTGTATGGTAAGCCTCGCGAGTTGTAACTGGACTCGCGATAATGGCCCGCCGGATCCGTTGTTTTCGTTACGCGACCCAGCGAATCGTGAGCCATCAAAGTGTCTGCATAGGTTGTGCCGGATACCAATCTGCTTTGCTTGGTTACGTTGCCGCCCTCATCGTATTCATAAGCGATCTCCCCGCCAACGGGGTCAATGGTTGTGACGTTGCGACCAAACGCATCATAATCGTACTCGGTGACGGCGTCCGCCGTTTCGCCAACACGAATCGTTTTCGATATGCTACCCGTCACGTCGTACACATACTTTGTGGTTGGATCGTTAGCGGAAGGACCGTACCAACTTTGGACTCGTCGTGCATTTGTCACCCGTCCCAATTCATCGTACTCATTGAGCGTAACGGCTTTGATTAGCTCAGTAGACCCAGTTGAACTCATACTGTTCAGTTTTGTCTTTGTCACCTGAAACTTGGAATCGTATTCATAGGTTGTCGTTAGTTGAAAGAAGGATGGGTCATCAGCAAATGAAACTTGCACGTCACCCAATGTTACGAGCAGTACGGTCGCCGCAAAGCAAACGGCCCGCGAACCTTTATTGACGGTCATGATCTGATTCCTGTTTGGTTTGGCGCTGATTGCTTGAAAAACCGGCAATCGCATGTCATCCTTCAATCACGAAAACGATGTACGATACGCAAGAGTGTGCGACGCATTTCAAGAGTTACTGGTCTACTCCATCTGACGAAACAGATCCCACCACGTAATCCTGGATCGCCGCCTGCTCATTGTTGTCTGCGGTAAGCAGATTGACAGTAAGTTGATCCACATAGCCGTCATAGGCGGTTAGATTCTCCGGTGTCAGTATTTGTGACAGATCTGTGTCGAATTGAGTTTCGGCATTCGCCACGAGGCCGGTACGGTGCCACCGATAAGGATTGCGCACCGTCGCGTTTCGATCAAGAGAGGCAAGCAGCAACTGATCCCGATGCTGCGCGGACAGGGTAAGAATCCGCAGTTTGGAATCCAGCCCCGCGTTCGCGCGGATATTGCTCGCAACGGTCGTAAACGAAGTCCCCAGCAATGTTTCGAACTGCGTCAAGAGAGTGGCTGCGCCCTGACTCAATTGAGCGTGGGCTGATCGAAGCTCGAGCAGGTAGCTATCCGGACTCGCATCGAGTTCCAGTAATCCTGCCATTCTTTCCAGTCGCTGCACTTCCTCCAGCAGCGGTGCAACGATAGCACTATTCCGTTCGACAAAACCAATGGCTGCGCGCGCAATACTGAATTGAGTAGCATCCGGCACATTCAGCGCCGCCATCGTGACCGTGTCGTAGCCCAAAGCTTTCCGAAGCAAATACGCTCCTTCTACAGGATCGAGACTCGTTCTATCCTGCGTGGGCATTCGTAAGCCGCCCGGAAAGAATGGCGCTCGAAAGCCAATGCCAATGATTCCAATACCAACGACCAATGCTACGAGAATAAGGTTTCTTTTCATTCCAAGTCTCCAGGCTGAACAGCGCTTGGCCGAAATTCATATGGCACATAAGTACCCAGTATTGCGCCCAACATTAGTTAAGGTGCTGGTCGTCCAATCTGCTGGGTCAATCGATCGAATCCGTCGTAGTACATTTCCGTGAACTTACCGCTCGGGAGCGTTTGCTTTGTCATGTTGTTGTTGCCATCGTACGCAAAGCTCGTGGTGAGCTCGCTCGATGCGCCGCCGCCCGTATATCCTTGAATCAATCGGACGAGTCGCGCCCGCCCGTCGAATTCACGGACGTCGTAGTCGCCTCCCGGAGTTATGGTCTTAGTAGCGCGATCTTGAT
>JAJDEA010000267.1 GCA_029260035.1 Phycisphaerae bacterium | reverse complement strand
CATGGTCTGCCTGACGTTTAAGACGCTTTTTCTGACACCCTGGCTGCGGGCCTACCTCTCGGCGGGTCACGTCAGTCTGCCAGGCATCCTGATGATGCGGCTGCGAGGCAATCCCGTCAACTTGCTGCTCGACGCTCATTTGGCGTTGATCCAATCCGGCGAACGGTCACGAATTCAGATCGTGGAAGCGACCTACATTGCGAACAAATCGAAGATCTATACGGCTGACGATTTAATGCTCCTCGTGCGAGAACGTCTCAGCCGTGAAGCTACTGACTGATCAACCACGGTGCCGACAAGTCGCTCAAAAATAATGATGGAATGACACCGCTAGAGATTGCTTCGCGAAACAGTCATCAGTCGGTTGTCGAATTGCTTCAATGATCCAATAAGACGAAAGGGAATCTCGATGGATCTGAGTTGGGAAGTATTCTTCAGCGTCTTTGCACTTCTTGTCATCATCGCCGCAGGAGTCACTCGCTTCCTTGTCGCAACAAATCGGGGCCGGCGAACGGAGGGATTTTCACCGCCAAGCGTTTTGTTTTCTGGCGAAGTGCCTTATCGGCGTGATCGCAAACGGATGCCAACAGGCAACCAAACAGGCGTACTGCTACCAGCACGCATCGGTTCGTTTCAGCGAACACCGATACGTGACGGCAATGGGGTAATTTACGCGGAATACTCGGATGGTCGAAACGAGATTTCAATGGAGCTGGGAATCTGTGATAGCCCTGCTGATGCCCAAGATGGAGTGCAAACCTACAAACTGGAAAGCGCCGACGTGACTGTCAAGGTTTATGCAAGTTCTGTCGACAGTGAACCGAGCTTTCATCTGGCTACATATGACAATCCGAGAATGGGAGAAATGGGACGAGGAATTGGAATGGCCTGGACGCGCGGTCGCTACTACTTCTCGGCCAGTGCAAAGAGCCTGGAACTTCTCGACCGATTTATGGAAGTGTTTCCATTCTAACTTTCCAAATGCCATCGACTGCAGATCATACGCAAATAGTCACCAACATGTTTGAACGACTGCAAGCGACGATCCAACGAATGTTGCGTTCCCATCAGGAGAAATCGCGAAAGATTCGTCGGTCGCTTGTGAGGACGAACTGTTGTATGGCTGGAGGATAGTGTGGCCAAGCAAATGAATAATCGTTCTCCCGTCAGCAGTTCAGTTGCCATGCATTGCACGCACGACTTGGGTGAAATCTCCGCACTTCGGCTCGGAAATTCGTCTACACAAGGGACACGGCCGATGCTCGTGTTGTTTTTCGGTTTAGGGGCGACTCCGCGATCGTTGCTGGAAAGGGTTTGATACAAGCATGCGCGACTTATTCGATCTAGGCGCCATTAAGAAACGGCTTCGGCCCATTCTTTTGAATATCAATCGAAAGACGATGATCGTTACTGCGCTGGCTGTTCTTTCGACCTGCAACGGTCAGGGCTTTGGAATCTCGGTTGAGTTTCCGTTGACGATGATCGCGACGGCGATCGTGTTTCTGGTGGTGTTCTCGATTGGGGGTGCCTTCAAGCGGCGTGAGGGCGTGCTCGACGAATACGGTGTGATCAAGTCCCATGGACGTGCGATCTATTTCGCTACTCGTGATTGGCTCGAGAATCCATCGTACAAGACGCTCGACAAAGCACGCTTCCTTCTGGGCGAATTGCTCGATTCGTGTCGCAAGTTGTTTCAAGAACCGGTCGAGCAGATACGTGACAATGAAGAAGTCGTTTACCGCAACTTTTCGAAACTCTCCAAATTCATTCGCAAGGAATTGCGCGAGAACGGTCTGGGATCCGGCGAGTGTTCTCGATGCAATCCGTCCGCGATGATTCGCGTCAGCGGCCTCACAACTGGCTGGACGCCAACAGGACGATACCGAATCCTGACAACGTATTCGGTCAATACGACTCATGACGGTGGACGATGCCGAGCGAGGAGAAATAGGTGACGGACATTCGAGTTCAGAAAGTTAAAAATGGTATCCGAGCCCTGAAGGCGACACGAGTCGTGTTCGCTCTGGGTGGAACGTTGTTTGGTGTGGCGGGGATCATCGTCGGGTTTAACCAAGTGGCAGAAGTCGGTGTGGTTGCCGCGGTGGGGATCGCCCTCGCCAGTTCACTGTGCGGGTTCATCCTTGGGGCCGGAGTATGGTTTGTGGTCGGCCGATTCATGCAGTCGGCACAGGACTTTGCAATACGATTGCACGGTCCTCAGTTTGAAGAAGAACTGACTGGGAGGACGGATCACTGGGACGAGGTCGCAGCGGAAGCCGGGGCCTCACCGGCGGACGAACAATCAACGCCGCAGCTCGACCTGGACATTGAGCTGACGGTCTCCGTGGTTGTTCATGGCGTCGAAGAGACCCTGACCCTCACGGCCGCACACCTTTTCACGCATGATGACCTTCGAGGTAATTTGGATGTCGTCGTCTCGGCCTTTCCTGGAGATTCGCCGGACCGCCTAACGGAAGCACTCCTTCAACATCTGGAGCTTGGGTTCGACGGGCGAGAGACGCGGCTGACATCGTTCGCGCATCAACCGAATGGCCTGGATGGCTCGTTCCTCGTCGTGCTGTGCTATTCAGTAACGGACCTGATCGGCGAGTTTGACCGGCCTCATTTGGAACAGTGGATTGACGAACTCGCGGCGGATCCTGGGATCGTCAATGTGTACTGGGATGAGCGTTTGC
>JAJDEA010000266.1 GCA_029260035.1 Phycisphaerae bacterium | reverse complement strand
CCTCCCCCTCGCCGTACAAGCTGGCGAAGTTTGGCGGCGTAATGATTTTGGTGGATACGGGTCAGCTCTCCCCCTCGGCGCGCAAGCAGCCGAACCACGATACCAAGGTGCTCCACTTCGTCACGAGCGATGGACGTCATCATCTTGACCCAGTTTTCCGGCGGGGTGGGTTCCGGCCAACGGTTCAGAAGTTCGAGTGCGTTGGCTGCCGCTTTTTTCTCCAGGTGTGCGTGGTCGTTGAGGAGTTTTAGCGGCTCAGCCAGTACGGATTTCGCCCAAGCGGCTGGTGTATTTGAGCGGAGGGGCAAATCCAACGCTGCCTGTTTGCTCGTCATGCTGCTGCTCCGACCGATCAATTTCCCTATACAAAAAAGAAGCGGGTCAAGCTGTGTAGCCTAACCCGCTTCCGTTGTGATTCAACCGTCTTTCGTATTCAGCGTTAGAACGCAATACGCATTAACGGCAACTGCCGTTATTCTTACAGATTCCGGAGCAACAATCGCTGCCCTGCGAGCAAGGATCGTTCTTCGCGCCGCAAGAGCAAGCCGGATCGCTTGCGCAGTCGCTGTCGTTGCAGTCCGTTTGGCCGTCGCAATCGTTGTCCGTGCCATCGGTGCAACTGGTTTCCGTTCCCGGAGGTGTTCCGCAGTCGAGCGAGCAATTGCACTGATCTTCGCCCGCACCGCAGGTTCCATCGCCACACGGATCAACGCAGGCCGGGTCGCCGCTGCAATCTGCATCGTTGCAATCGATGTCGCCGTCACAGTCATCATCAACGCCATTTGAGCAGTTCTCAGCCGCGGGTGCGCCGCAATCAACCGCGCAATTGCAGGAGTCCTCGGAGCCTTCGCAGGTTCCGTCGCCACAACATGACCCTTGAGCTGGCGTGCTTGTGCATGTGTTTCCGCTGCCCGTGCATCGGTTGTCAGAGCAATCGACAGCGCCTTGGCCGGTAGATCCGTCGCCACAACAATAGCGATTCGACGGTCTTCCACCTTGCGTACCGTTGCAGTCGCCAGGACAACTAAGGCAGTCTTCGCCATTCGCGGTTTCGCAGACGTTGTTGCCGCACACCGCACCCGAACCACTGAAGCAGTCATTTGAACAGTTGTTGCAGTCTTCGCCCGGATCGCAAACGGTGTCGTTGTTGCAGACCAAAGGCACACAAACGTCACCGACTTCGTCGCAGTCTTCACCTGGACATGGATCGCTGCCAGCTTGACAGGAACCGGCGTTGCAGGTTTCTGCACCGTTGCAGAACAAGCCGTCGTCACAATCGCCATTGACCTGGCAAGGTGTAACAAGTGAGAGCGAGCCGATGATATCAATTCGCCCCCATCCATAAGCTCGATCGAATCCTGCTGGCCCCATGTCGATCGCACCGTCGCGAATAATCTGCCGTACCTGTGCCGGATTCAGCGAAGGGTCGGCGTCGAGAATGAGGGCTGCGAGACCCGCAACAGCCGGTGATGCCATGCTTGTACCGCTTTGTCCGGTAATCGACGATCCGCCGGCAGCGTTGCTGGCCGACCACATATTCGCTCCCGGTGCCGAAACGTCCAGAAAGTCGCTCTCGTTGCTGAAGCAAACGATCTGATCCTGGACGGGACTATTGTCGATGCAATTGCCCCAATTCCAGTTTGTGGTGTTGTCTTCGCACGTCGGATAGTTCGCTTTGTAAGTCGCGCCAACCGCAATAACGTCTGCGCCACATGCTGGCGAACCCATCGCGTTGGAATTGTTCTCATTGCCCGATGCCGCCACCACCACAACGCCGTTAGCCACCGCGTTGTTGGATGCAACTGCCCAGCTGTGCGTGCAAGCGCCAGTTGTGAAAGCGCCGATTCCAATGCTGAGGTTGATGACGTCAGCTTGTCCACCGGATGCCGATTGGTCGGCGCAGTGGTCAATGCCGGCAATGATGTCGCTGTCAGATCCACCGCCGAATTGATTTAGGATTTTTGCGCCGATGAGGGTTGCGCCCGGCGCAATTCCCTGGAATGCCTGCGATCCGGCACCACAGCCGAAGTCCACAGACAGCCCCGCGCCGCCTACTGCAATTCCGGAAACGTGCGACCCGTGGCCGTTATCATCATCCGGATTGTTGTCGTTGTTAGCAAAGTCGAAACTGGCAGCCGTATCGATTCGGGAAGAATACATGACATGGTCCATGTCGATTCCGGTGTCGCAAACACAAACGCGAACGCCCGTACCATCAGCACTGAACCCCGCGGCAGTAACCTGGCTTTGTAACGCGTTGATCAACGGTGTCCCATCGTGCAGGTTTAAGAGATATGGGTGGTATTCGTCGAGTTCGACAGTCTTAACGCCTTTCATGTTGCGAAGGGCCTGGATAGCACCTTTCGGCAGGTTGCGAAGATTCAGCATGTCCGGCATCGCATTCTTGTATTCATACCGCACGAGGCCCCCTTGATCCGCTGCGAATGCGCGAACCAAGCCGCGAGCTGCGCCAGCTTCCATTTGAACTAACACGCTAACTTTGTCTGGGTTATAGCCCGGCGGGAATTCCGGCGCATTAGCTCGCTGGGCTGCTCGGTCCGGAGTGACCGCTTGGCCAAACGCGGCGGCCGAAAGAATCCCAAACATACAACAGACGTTCAGTGCTCGTGGCGACCAACCACGCCGATACTCTTCGGCGCTACGACAAATACTCGTCATCATTTGCTCCTCTGTTAGATTGCGAAACGAACCTTACAAAATGACACAAAACTGGGCTGGCGCACAAAGTGACCTGACAATGTGGCGCCACCGGCTACAAAGATCTGATTTTGACGTTCAACAGGCTCGAAAATGATGCCCAACACTCTCCTGGCACGCCTGAGGTCATTCAGACTACCTTATCGGCCATCGTGGATCAAGGAAAATACCCCGAAATTACTCATAGGGGCAGGGCGGTAATCCCAATTGGGAACAGCGGACTCAAGGTGGCGCTATCAGCAACTACTTTTGTGAACTTGCGTCACTTCGATATACTGGACGTTAGCCTAACAAGATGTTCGTGTTTTTTGCAGTTGCGTTAAAAGGCCGATTCCGCGTCGCTGACATCCCGCCTCACCCGGGTTCGATTAGCGGAATGCAATTTGGTGAAGATCTGGAATCCCATCGTGTCTGAAGATTTTTTGCCCATCAAGGGCTACGACCATGTCGAGTTTTATGTAGGCAACGCGAAACAAGCAGCTCACTTTTACGACAAAACGTTTGGCTTTAAGCCAATGGCGAAGCGAGGCCTGGAGACCGGCGATCGCAATGTGTCCAGTTACGTTCTCAGCCAGGGTAAGGTGCGGTTTGTATTCTCCGCAGCGTATACGCCTGACCATGAAATCTCGCGACACTGCGCCCTGCACGGCGATGGTGTCAAAGCGATTGCGCTTGAGGTGGACGACGTGGAAAGCGCCTTGCGGGAAAGCAAGGCCCGCGGAGCGACGGTTCTCAAGCCCGCGACGCCCGTTGAAGATGAACATGGCACGCTTGTGTCGGGTGAGATCAAGTACGCTGGTGATACCGTTTTTCGTTTTGTTGAGCGCAAGAACTATCGAGGCCCGTTCTCGCCGGGATACCAGGCTATCGAGGCTCATGGCTCTGAGCCTGTCGGCTTTGCCTCGATCGACCACATCGTCACCAATGTTTACCTCGGTGAGATGGACTATTGGGCGAAGTGGTACGCCGATGTAATGGGCTTTCGCAATCTGGCTCACTTCACCGACAAGGATATCAGTACCGAATACAGCGCTCTGATGAGCAAAGTCATGGAGAACGGTACCGGCAAGTGTAAGTTCCCAATCAATGAGCCGGCTGAAGGAAAAAGGAAGAGCCAAATCGAGGAGTATCTCGATTACTACTACGGCCCCGGCGTGCAACACGTCGCCATAACGACAGGCAATATCTACGAAACCGTGACAGAGCTTCGCAATCGCGACATTGATTTCCTCCGAATTCCAGACACCTACTACGAATACATGAAGAACCGCGTCGGCGATGTCGGCGAGGATTGGGATAAGCTCCAGGAGCTTGGCATTTTGCTGGATAAGGACGAGGATGGCTACCTGCTGCAGATCTTCACCGCTCCCGTTCAGGATAGGCCCACGCTTTTCTATGAAGTCATTGAACGGCACGGCAGTAAAGGATTCGGTATTGGCAACTTCAAGGCGCTTTTCGTTTCGATTGAAGAAGAGCAAGCGCTGCGGGGAAATTTGTAGGCGCAGGCCTTGTAGTTAACTTGTTTTGCTTATGTCCAATGATCATGCAAGCGTCATCAATATGTCGCTGTTAGGAGTAATCGGCTGATGATTCACTACCACAAACTCGGCGACGTGCCGAAAAAGCACCACGTCACACACTATGAAGACGGCAAGCTGCTCATGGAGCAGTGTATGACCCGCGTGGGTTTCGACAGTACTTATAGCATTCTCTATTACCGTACGCCTCCAACGGATGAGTTTGCGGTCAAGACTATGGAGCTGCCGGGGTTTTGCCCTGTTGCTCCGATCGAAAAGCAGGCGCTGCATCGTCGCCATTTGCGTACCCAGGATTTCAAGCACGAAGGCGATTTTCTTACGGGTAGGCGTACGCTTCTTATGAACGACGATATTTTGGTCGGTATCTGCAAGCCGAACCAGGAGGCGAAGAACTGGTTCAGCAATAGCGAAGCCGACGAATGTTGGTTTGCGTATGATAGTGGGGGGGTGTTGGAGAGCGTCTATGGCATACTGCCGTTCAAGAAACACGA
>JAJDEA010000265.1 GCA_029260035.1 Phycisphaerae bacterium | reverse complement strand
CGCAATGCGCCAACTCGTAATTTTGATCGATCAATCCTGCCATTTACTCAGCTTGATTCGTCGGTGCACCGGATGTGGATACCTGACTGAGTACAGACCAATCAGTGGCTTTGATTCAGTGCTGGAAAAATTGTCGGCATTGGCTTATCATCTCGGCATGGCAGAGGTCAAAGAAGAGAAGCTGGCAGGGGCGAACGTGGACGAGGAAACTCCGGACGTAACGCCGGAGTCCGTGGTCGAAGCGTTGCTCTTTTCCTCCGACGTTCCGCTTTCCCCTGGAAAAATTGCGGACATTTTGGAATCGAAGACTGCAAGCGATGTAAAGGAAATCGTAGTCAGTCTTAACGAGCGATACGATCAACAAGGCTCGTCGTTTCGGGTCGAGACCATTGCCAAAGGGTTTCAGCTGTTAAGTCTGCCCGTGTACAATTCCTGGCTTAGTAAGCTCCACAAACAACGAGCAGAGTCTCGTCTGTCCGGCGCGGCCTTGGAAACCTTGGCTATCGTTGCCTACAAACAGCCTGTTTTGCGTGCAGATGTTGAAGCCATCCGGGGGGTTGCAGCTGGCGATATGCTTATTCGCTTGCGCGATGCAAATCTGGTCAAGATTGTCGGAAGGGCGGAAGAAGTGGGGCGGCCTCTTCTCTATGGTACGACGGGCAAGTTTCTTCGCGTGTTTGGCCTTAGTTCGCTCAAAGACATGCCAATGATTGAGAACAACGGCTCCCAGTCGATGCCGTCTCTGCCCGAGCCAACCGAAGTCGAATAAATGAGTTTCTCCTAGCGCCAAGACTTCGGCGCCAGGAGCATTTCCAATCGACCCTTGTTCCTTTTTTATGGCGTGGTGCAGTCCGAGTTCAAGACTACGTTATCCAGGCCTCCGGTATCCCTCCCTGAAACGTATTCGCCACGAATGCGAATATCGTCCAGGTCGGTAAGCACTGTCAGGATGTCAGCCTGGGTAGCCGCTGTTCCGCTCAGCGCGTTTATTGCCCAGCCGGCGGAAGTATCCAACGCAATCGAATAGTGAGTCCAGTCCGTACCGGGATTGGATCCAGCGTCTACGACAATCGTCAGCCCGCCGCCTGACAAAGAGATGTCTATCCAATCGAACTGCGAAGACAACGAGGATTGTTTCAAATCAAAAGTGAGTGTTCTGCCGAGCGCACCGCTAAAGTTGCCACGGTACGAAGCCGGTGCCTGGAAGAACCAAACCCCACCCTGAGCATCATCGTCTGCAGAGACGTGCCCGCCTGGATTTCCTCCAGAAGCTACGAAATCAGGTTCTCCTCGGCCACCTTGTGCGTCTCCGAGGATCAGCCAGCCTTCATCTCCACTGTCAAACGAGCTGCTCATCGTGCATCTTGGTTGGCCAACCGGTACCTGTGTGCAATCCGGGTCCAAATCCAAATCTGAGCAGTTCGCATTGCAGAAGCCATCCGCAATGCATATTTCGGCGCAATCGGGATCGGGATCATTGACAGTACAGGCTGCATTGCACATGCCGTCCGCTACACAGTCGGCGGCGGTTACGCACTGGTTATTGAAACACATTTCGCCGGAAGCGCAATCGGCATCGGAAGAGCATTCTATGGTGCAACCGGCGCCGCTTGCCGCTGGTGTCCCGGTTGGTCCTTCCAGCGTAATCCCGGACATGGTCTGGGCGAGCCAAGTCGGTGTCGCGTTGATCGGATTCCTCATGCTTGCAAAAGGGCTGCCATCGGCAAGGGAGAGTTTGATACAGGTTAGTGTCCGCGCGGAATCGAGGCTCAATGAACCGGCAAAGGAATGCCCGGTATAGGAAAATGCTGAAGCAATCGAAGTTGTAAACGTAAACAGGCTAGGCGGGGCGCTGTGTGGCACGCCACCAAAATCAGTGACATGCTCGGATCTTTCTATCGACCATTCTGCGGTGTTTGAACCTAGCGTGAAATCCACCGTTGTCGGGGATCCGCCTTCCGCGTACTCGCAGGTTAGGGTTGCCACTGCCAAGCCACCCGGTAAATCCGGTGCAAAAGAGGAAAATGTGCCGTAATAGATTTCTTGCACATTCGCTAATCCCAACTGATTCAAGTCAACCGTAACCATATTGGGCCAACGTGCCGCGGTTGCATCGGGCGATGCAACTTCCATCATCCCGCTATTCCCATCTGCGCTTCCCAGTGCGTAGTCGACTCCGCTGATCGTAGCGTCTGGAGTCAGAGCCGAACCGGTGTCGTCAATAGGAATCTGCACGACTTGGCCCGCGCTACCATTGTCATTCTGATTATCATTATCGTTGCCATTATCATTAGCGTTATCGTTTCCACTTGTGTCAGGCTCACACTGACCACTTACGCATGTTTCACCGGCTTGGCAGTCGCTGTCGTCGATGCATCGGTTATCGTCCATCGGAACGCATTCGCCATTTTCACACTGTTCTTCCAAGCCGCAATCGAAGTCGCCCTCGCACGGCATTTGTTCGGCGATCGGCTCGCAGACGCCGCCGCCACAGAACTCGTCGAGTTCGCAATCAAAGCTCGTTCCGCACAGCACCGAGCCAACGCTCCGGCACCGACCACCGGAGCACGTTTCGGTAACTAGGCAGTCAGCATCAGTTGAGCATTCGGAGTCGCTGCTGTTGTCGTTTCCGTTTCCGGCGGGTGTATCCAGAGGCGGCCCAAAGTTGACGTCCAGATCGGGAATCGTAATGCTGACATCGACCGTAGCCGTTAACTCCAAACAAATCGTAAACTGACCGGAAATTAGAAACATCAATGCCTCGACGGGGACATTCAGTGAAGTGGTTTCGCCTGTGACTACACCGTCCGCAAAGGAGAATCGAAAGGTTCCGATTTCGATCCCGTCGATGCAGGGATTGGTGGAATTCGCATCCGCGATGCGCACGAGAATATCTGCAGTACCGGTGACGAACTGTGATGAAGTCTGTGATTTTGGAATGGCAAGTGGCACCGCTTGGACGCTGCTGATGTCCAATTCAATAGCAGCAGAGGACGGGCGATCACTCGGCTTATCATCAAACAGCGGAATCTGGGCTGCTTTTTGAAACGGCCCTTCGGTTAAACGAAAATCGAATAGCCCGGCACCTCCCAGCGATATGGTGAGTGTCTTGTTAGAAATCGTCAGGCTGACACTTGGCCCCATGTCACTGTCGCCTGAATCAAGCGACAAAGTGCAGCTGACAACAGCCGCCAAACACAGAAACATGCAACCCACCACTGCCGTCTTCTTCCTAAACAAATTCATCATTGCACCCTTTTCTTGTTTGACTACCAAATCAATGCTGCCATTCTATCAGGAGTTCGTGCTATCTGCAATTGGCTACCTGTATATATTCAATTTCGTTGTGTGCCTCTTTGTTGTCCGTACATCAATAGTTTGCCTTGCTATGCCTAAAAAACGCGGCGGGATTCCACCAGGACGCATATGGGGCCATCGTTTTCGCTTTGAACCTTCATGTGATCGCCGAAGGAGCCTCGCTCCACAGTCACGCCTAGCGCCTGCAGTGCGTCACAAAACAGGCCGTAGAAAATGAGCGCCCGATCGCCGGTCGCAGCATTTTCAAACGAAGGGCGTCGCCCACGCCGAGCGTCGGCTTGAACTGTAAAAGCGCTCACGACGAGAATTCGGCCCGACGCCTGAGCAACGTCGAGGTTAAGTCGCCCCGACTCATCGGTGAAAATACGGAGAAAGCGCACTTTATCCGCCAGGTACTTCACGTCTGCTTCACTGTCGTCACGATCGACGCCGAGGTACACCAATAGTCCCTTTTCGATCGTACCGCACGACTTCGATTCGACAACAACGGATGCTCGGCTGACTCTTTGAACTACCGCACGCAAAACATAACTCCCATTTCGGAACAACTCGCTCAGACTTCAAGGGCGTATTGCCACATTAACATCACTCGATCTCACTGATCTTGTGGTCCGCGAGCGGCGGGTCCCATGTAACCGCACCGCCATACTTCTGGGCCATTCCACTAATTCGATCGGCTATCTTCTGTCGCAAGGCCGGTGGCTCAAGCACTTCCGCTTCCTGTCCATACCCAAGAATCCACCAGGATATCTCATCTATTCCATCGACGTCTACATCGAAGATGAGAGAGCCATCTTCCTGTCGGCAAGTCTTCTGTGTCTTGTGCCAAACAACTTCCTCGACATTCCGTGCCACCATGGGGGAAAAACGAACTCGCACATGGTAAGGCGTGTCGCCGCGAATCATTAGCCAGGCGTTGCCCAAGTACTTGTCAAGATTGAACGTCGAGTCCATCGCGTAAGTGTTGTCCAGCACGCCAATGGCCATAATTCGTTCGATCTTGAAAGTACGGATTTCCTCGAAGGCTTCGGTATAACCAATCATATACCAGCCTCGATGGATGTACGCGATTCTGTAGGGATGCACGATAACGTCAATAGGTTGACCATCATAGAACGAATCGTACCGGATTTGAATTTTGTTTCGCGTTACGATCGCTGATTGCACCGTCGGGAGCCATTGCATTGCACCAGCCGGACGTGATGCGGGATCAAATCGAACTTCGGTGCGGTCGAGGAGAGTCTCGCAGTGATCTTGAATCGAGGCGGGTAACATGCTTTCAATTTTGAGGCCTGCGGACGTTGCGGCTTGCGGATCGGTGATGGCGGGGTGGTTGGCGACGTATCTCGCTGCCAAGAGGATGGCGAGTGCTTCGGCGTGAGTGAGGGTAACCGGCGGTAAGAGCGAAAGCCGATCTGAGTTATAACGCTTGCTTTCTCGATCGAATTCATAATGAATGCCGGCACTTGAGAGAAGGTCCAGGTCTCGGAAAATTGTACGCTTGGACACACCGACTTGAGACGCGAGGTCTTCCGCCGTGTTCGATTTCCCCGACTGAAGATGTTGTATCAGTCGAAGCAGTCGCTCTATGCGCTGAATCTTCATAGTAATCCATCACATTGACTAAAAACCCTTAGCTCATATCGCTACTGTGCATAGGGTAACATGCGAATTCCCATGAACCCGATCGTCGTCAACAGCGCTAGAAGTGTCAATATATGCAGCGTAACTCGTCGAAGATGGCGTGCAGACCAGAGCGATACGAGTAACAAAAACAGATTCGCACCAAACCCCGCGGTAACTCTGCCCAACGATAAATCCGGCGTGCCAATGGAATCCAACCGAGGCCAGATCCCCATCAAACCGCCCAGCCCCACAGCAAAAAGGAGATTGATAAACGCAAAACGATTTGCGACAGGTACAAAATGTTCAGCTATTGTGCGCTCTGAGTTGTCATGCTGCATTGGTGATCGAATGACGACAAACCAGGTGCAAGCGGCGCCGACCATGGCAGCCCCCACCATCGCGGCATTGAACACAATTGGGAGACGTTCAGCCAAGGCATTTGGATAGTCTGGGAGGAGCGCTATGCACGCTGAAATCCAAGCCGCTGAACCGAGGCCGAACGCGACATCAGCAAGCCCACGATGCCACTTTCGAGACACCAACAGGAAACATCCAACGGCTGCGAGGAAGGATGATGCAGCGTTCATCGCGAAAGAGCTACGCGTGGAGATGTGCATGGGATCAAGCGGAACGGCTATCTGATATACGACAAGTAAGAGTATCATCGTGGCGATACCGCCAGCGACTCGCTCAAACATGTCATCTTGACGCAGTGGCTCGCTCAATTTTTCCGTCGTCGAAACATGTGCTGGTTTGGATTTCCGTCTCGCAGTCCACCAAAGCACGAAGGAAGCGACCAAGAGGATCATTGCATTGCAGGCGATGATCCACCGCAGACGCCAAGTGGCAAACAGGCCTCCTCTTTCGGCATTTTCAAAGACCGCGCCCTGCAAGCAAAGCCACATGACGATCATGGACGCCAAGGCCAAAGCATAGCCGCCAAGGCCGTTCTTCGGGTGAGTAATCCGTCCGAACATGCAGGCAAGGAAAATTAGGCCAAGCGTCCACCAGCCGGATCGCGCGAAAACGTATGCGAAGGTTTCTCTCCACGGCTGCACCGTTAAAAGTTCGCCGACAAGGTCAACCAATCGGTTTCCTAGGGATGCCATGACGATAGCACTTCCAACGCCGCCCGAAATCAAGGCGATCGCGTTGAGGGCGACACTGCTTCGGTTCTCGCGACGCCCGTCTTCCGCGTAAGCAAAGCCGCCGCCGACTCCGAGCGCGGAAACCGCAGAGCAAACCAGAGCCGTCATCGCGCATAGCCAAGCCACTCGGTCGCTCGCATGGGGGAAATTGGGAAGAGCAACTATGGAGACGGCTGTCGAAATGCCTAGTGCAGAGACTGTGCCAACGCCGCGGCCCCAAGGCGACAATTTCCGCCTTTCACTTGCCATAGCGGTCACTCGCTTCACGTTCCATCTCATCAATGGATGTATGCAAGCCGATTTTGAGTCTACACACTTGAGCAAGCTCTATTCTGCTGTAGCGTTCGTATGTATTTTTCACTCGCAAAATAGAGCAATTCGCCGCTACACTTGACTATTCGCTGCTTTCGGTTCGGCAACCATCCGCGAACGGAAACTTGGGGCGTTCTTGTCACCCTTGTAAGCGCTTAGAATTGTTTGCTCTTTTGTGATTTGCGATTGCAGAAACTCCGCTACGCTCGGCAGCGCAGTTTCTGGCGCTGGCAGTGAGCCAACCCACATTTTCGGCCATTCAAACATCAAGTAGCGGTCGAACGTCAATCCTCGCAAGAGATTGACCTGCGTTTCGACGTCTGCGTCTCCGAGCCCGGGAAGAACATATTCATCCAGGATACCGTGTTCATCAAACTTCGCGTCGCATACATGAACCATTCGCATTTTGTTGCCAAGGCGAGGTATCGAAGTTGTCGCCTGCTCAAGGCCTGTCAACGCATTGCATTGATTCCAGCAAGCTCGCACATTGGGATGATCTATGGAATCGATCAGGAACCAAATGTCATCACTCCCGCAGAAATCGCCACCATTTTCAATGAGAAGTGTGACGTCGAACCGCGTGAGAGTAGGAACAAGTTCCGTTACGGCACTTGCAATTCGACTTAATGCCGCGTGGGGATTATCCCACTTCTGCACCTCGCCGGCGAAGATACGAACTGACGGGCACCCAAGCTTCGCAGCCAACTCTACGAATTCGATAATTTCAGCCTTTTGCGTAGCACGTCGTTGAGTCGACTTGGCATCGAGCGTTGCAGAAGCGCCAAGGCAAACGAGTTCTACGCCAGCTTTCTCAAATCGACCCCTGACCTGGTCGGGTTGGCCGGCCAGTGCTGGCACTACTGGAAGGTGCATCTGCCCCTGCAAGCCTCGAAGCTCAACGCCGTCGAACTTCAAAGCCGAAGCGTTTTCGATAATGGTGTCTACATCCCACGCTGGACATACCAACGAAGAAAAACCTATCTTCATGGCCAAAACAATCTCCTCAAATTCTTGTCGCTAGGTAGTATCGGCGTATAGCGCCGCAGGGTCTCTGCCAAAAATAATGACGAATAGTCTTCGGCGTTCAAGAGTAACACAACCCGCTGCGCGTTCAACTCGTCAGGTCAAAACATGCGTTCGATCGGGCGAATCCAAGCATGCGTCATCCGCGCTTTCGACGCCCAATGGATGTTTCCTGCGTGGTTTGCGATATAGTGTCCGAGTTCCCCAGCTATTAGTGTCAATTCGCTATTTGCGCTGTGCGGGCCCGAGCATTCTAATTCGCCATGCAGTGTGAAAATCGCTGTGACGCTTTAATTCCAGGATGGCGGTGATTGCTTGAACTGTGATTTCATGGTTCTTGCATCGGTTGTGGTTGAAGCGAGGAGTTATGGGACATGTAGTCACGATGATAGGCATCGCGCTATACCTTTCCACGAGCGTTTCGTGGAGACTTCTGATAAATGATGGAACCGCACTCGGTTCGGCGACGTCTTAATGATAGTGGCAATTGATCGTTGCGGCTGTTTCGTGGGACAATTGGATACTGTCAGCCCAGTCATGTTGCGGCAGAAGTAGCTTGACTTTGTCTTTGAAACGGCTGAAACTTGTAATGGTACAATAGAATCGTGCGAAATGCAGATTGACGTTTCCACAATGGAGGATAGACCGTGGCCGACGACAAGAAACAAAAAATGATGCTCGGGATTATCGTTCTGTGTGCCGTTGGCGCAGGCGGGTCGTATTTTATTTTTGGTGAAAAATCTTCAACTCAGGCTCCGCAAAGTCAAACGCCTGCTGCAGAAAAGAAACGTCGTGTGACCGCCAAGACGGATGGCAAGAAAAAGACACGCAAGCGTACTGCTACCACAAGTGTGAAAGAGGAGCGGGGCGAAAAGCGTGTGCGTGATTCGACAGAGAAAAGACGAGGGAACAAAAAGCGTCGCAAGACGAGTGGCAAGAAGAAGACCAAGCAGAAGAAACTCGCTCCCATGGCGTTCAACCACATCGAAGAACTGGGCGAGTTCCGCGAGATGGATGTTGTCAGGACTTTCGAGCGGCAAGTGCTTTTTATCGCCTAGCAGCTCATCGTACAATGGCTGATTAAGTATTGGGATGCGGATTCAGCCGACGATTGCGTTCTTTGAATAGACACCCTCGTGCAATAGCCGTTCTGGCGAGCTAGATCGATTCCGTAATTGCACTTAGAATCGCGTTCTATGCACGATGTTGTCACTGTCTCTGATCTTCAAAAGACCTACGATACCAACAATGGCGAGTCGATCGACGCTCTACGCGGCGTATCGCTTGGCGTGAAGTCCGGCGAACTTCTGGCCATTATGGGGGCGAGCGGCTCTGGCAAGAGCACACTGCTCCACCTGATTGGCGGACTCGATCAACCATCCCAGGGAAAGATTCGAGTGGCCGGCCATGACATCGCTCACCTGAACGATCGCGATCGAACGCTTTTTCGCAGACGTAGCATCGGAATCGTATTCCAGGCATACAACTTACTGCCAACGCTTTCCGCGATCGAAAACATTTCACTCCCGGCGATGCTCGATGGAACAGAACGAAATCTCGTCAACTCAAAAGCAGTCGAATTGATTGACCTGGTGGATTTGCGGGCTCGGCAACACCATCGACCACAAGCAATGTCCGGCGGAGAGCAGCAACGTATCGCAATTGCCCGGGCTCTTATCAATGATCCCGCCATCATCCTGGCAGACGAGCCGACCGGTAACCTCGACACCAAGCACGGCGAATCAATTTGGCGGCTTTTCAAACAGCTTACCGAAGAGAACGCCAAGACAATCATTGTCGTTACGCACGAGCCTCACGGTGCCTGCCACGCGGATCGCGTCATCGTGCTGAAAGACGGCCTTATTGCGGGCGAGATTAAGCCCGGCGGAGCAAGCCATGCGGCAGATGTTGCAACTCGCTACGCGCAATTCGTTGGCTAGTCCCAGCCGAACGATCGCCGCGATACTCTCCGTTGCCCTTGGTGTTGCGACAATCGTCACGATCACCAGCTATTACGAAACGGGTAGGCGGGCTATTACCGAAGAGGTTGTTCATCGTTGGCTCGGTGCCGCACACCTGACTATTTATCCTCCGGGCGCTCACTGGGGGGCACTCGACGAAGACTTGGCTGATCCGATACATGCCTTGCCCGGGGTCAAATCTGTGGCATCCAGGTTGATACGCAGAATGAAACTTTCGCCTGCATGGAAAAAGCAGGATGCCGTTAGAACGGTCGCTCTTGAGGTGGATGCGGTTGGTATTCATCCCGAAGCCGAAAAGTCGTTTCGATCGTTTGCGATGGCGCAAGGAAGTGAGCTATCGACGAATGACTCGTTGTCGGCGCTAATTGAAAGAGATGTCGCGGAATCTCTTGGTTTGCATGTCGGAGACCGTTTTGAACTTTATCGGCAGGAAAGCGGCCCCTCGCTGTCCCTTAAGATCGAGGGGATTTTGGCCAGCGAGCGGATCGCCGGCTTCTATCAGTCTCGCGTCTATTTGCCCATTCGGGTGCTTCAAGAGTTCACGACCGAAAAGGGGAAGGTCACCGCAATTGACGTTATGTTGGATGATCCGACGCCCGCGAGAATGAAAGCTACGAAGTTGAGTATCGAGGAACTGATTAGGCAGAAGAGCCCTGCTGCGCTTTTTACGATCGAATCCGCCGAAGCGCGCCAGTCTTTGCTGGTCGAGGCTGACCGCTACACCCGGTTCTTGTTGATGCTCGTTTCATTCATCGCTCTACTGACGTCGTTCTTCGTTATCATCACAACCATGAGCATGAGCCTGTTTCAAAGGCGAACTCAGTACGGTTCGATGCGTGCCATTGGAATGACGCGTGGCCAACTTGTGCAGCTTGTGGTCTTGGAGCTCCTCCCCATCGGCTTGCTTGGCGTGAGTCTTGGTGTCGGCTTTGGTTACCTGATTGTTTGGTTCACAGAGCGCCAAGCTACATGGATGATAACGAGCATCGTCCTTAGTCAGTGGGGCGTTGGGCTGGCCATTATTAGTGGCATGCTGACGATACTTGCCAGTGGCAGCGTGTTGGTTTTTCAAGTCATACGAGTCACTCCTTTGGCAGCACTAAACCCCTTTGCAAATGCGCCGCGTACCGCCTATTTGTTGCTCGTGGGCATTTTCGGCTTGCTGAGTCTCATTATACATGAGGGAATCGTTGCTCTGGAAGACCAGGAAATTTGGCTTCAGCCGGTTTATGCAGCCATCGGGGCGAGCAGTTTGTATTTTGGGTACATCGCCTTGGCACCGGCAATTGTTGTGATCCTCGGGCCTTTGCTAACTCGAATCGTCGCTCCCATCCTTCGGCTTGATCCTCGGGTCGCCTTGGATCAATTCGGAAGGGCGCCGTGGCGCAGCACCGGGATTTGTTGGGTGCTCATGGTAGGCGTTTCACTGATTGTATATATGTCGATCAATGCACGGGCTGTTTCAGCGATTTGGGACTTCCCATCGCGCCTGCCCGAAGGTTTTCTATGGTCGCCCAGATATGTTCCCGCTGAAGCCATTCGAGAAGTCTCTGCACTGCCGGGAGTGCGCGACGTAGCCACCACTACCGACATTGACTGCGAAATCACAAAACAAGGTGATGCGAGTGCCTCCCATACGGCGTCAATTATTGCTCGGTACCTGCGAAGTCTAACTCGCCCTGTATTCGTCGCGGCTGAACCTGAGAAAATACTTGGCATTCTTAAAGTTGGGTTCATCGAGGGGAACGAAGCGGAAGCAAGAATTAAGCTCGAGCAAGGTGGTTACGTCTTAATTCCTGCACAAACAGCTAAGCATATGGATTTGCATCTGGGGGACCGTGTGACGATTCGCATCGACGAGCGATCGGCGGATTTCGAGATCGCTGGCGTGATTCAATCACCTGCGCTGGATATAGCGGTCACCACTTTTCAGGCGACGAGCTATATGCAGTTTGCCGCGGCCGCCGCGATTCTTGGTACGCGCGACGACCTGGCGGAAAAATTCGGCCTGGATGTCGTGGCCATGTTCATGTGCAACTTTGATTTGCCATTTTCCAATCCGCCGTTTGATTTTGAAAGTGGGAAGCTCCCAAATCCCTTTCACGTCCAAGCGGTAGCGCAAGCTATGCTCGATTGGGGAGCCTTTTTGCCGAACGAATCGGCCATGATCGATAGACTCTCGCCCGACATCAAGGCTTGGCTTAGATCGTCGGATGGCGAAATTCCGGCATTTGAAGTCGATCTTGCCATCAAACGCTATGTCCGCGCAATTCGGTACGTTTCAAAAAATGCCAAGGGTAAGACGCCCACGCAACAATGGGAGACCTTTCGTGAAAGGCTCCTCCTATTGAAAATAGCCGACACCATGGGACGTCCTGACGCGATCATGGGATCGCTTCGGACGCTCAAGAAAAATGTAGAGCAAAGCATCCAACAAGCGACTCGGATTATCACCTGGCTGCCGTCCATCTTGCTTGTTGTCGCCATTGTGGGGATCGCCAACCTGATGACTGTGAGTGTTCAGATCAGAACCAGGCAGATTGCGATCTTGCGTGCGGTGGGAGCCTTGAAGTCCCAGATTGTTCGACTGGTCCTCGCGGAAGCAATTACGCTAGCCCTATTAGGGACGGCCGCAGGGACCGCAATGGGCATTCATCAAGCGTACACCGACAACCGTGTGACAGGATCGCTGGTTGGCGTTTACCTGGACTACCTTATTCCCGTAGGCACAATCGGATTTGTGTGCATTCTGGCTATTGCTGTGTGCTTGCTGGCGGCGATTGGACCAGCCCGTTATGCTGCGAAGAACAATATCGTCGATGCGATGCAGACGTTTTAGTTGGTTAACGCGTGAATGACCGGGTCGGCTCCTTTCGTAGTTCGGAAGAGGTTATTGGAATGGTACGACATGTCTTCCTGGCGGTGACAATCGTAAACATGCTGGCCGTGGGGACAGGCCCTGCCTATGCCGAAAAGGCGACGGTTGGCAGAGGCGTCGGGCAGTTCTTTCCGGATTTTGTCTTACCCGACTTGAATGGCGGTCACGGCAGCCTTTCCGACTACCGAGGAAAGAAGATTCTGCTCATCAACTTCGCATCCTGGTGAGCTGGCTGCCGGCGTCAATTGCCCGTGTGGCAGAAAATCACAAAACCATATATTGAAAGCGGAGAGTTGACGGTCATCGGCGTTGTTCAGGAACAGCATCCTGATCGGGCGAAGCTCTACCGACAATGGCATCAATTCGATTGGCCTGTTTTCGTAGATGCACTCAACACATTCGATATAGCCGCGGTGCCGATTCCTGTCGCCATAGATGAATCCGGCGTCGTTCGACACGCACAACTGCATCCACGCGATTTTGTAGCCAAGTTCATGAAGCGGTCGTACGCAAATGCCTCCCGTCCGAAAAATGACAAGGTCGCAACACTACCTGACCCGGTACAATTAGCGAACCGAGCCAGATCTTCAAAGACGGCAGATGATTGGCGATTGGTGGGTGATGCTTATTTCCTTCGACAAGGAGCGAACGATCTGGAAAGGGCAGTTGACGCTTATCAGCAAGCATTAAAGCTGGCCCCGCAAGACGGCCGTGCCCACTTTCGACTGGGCGTTACCCTGAGACGCAGGTTTGAATCAGCTGGCCGAATGAAAGGAGACGCGCAGGCGGCAGTGAAGCATTGGGGGGAGGCGCTGGCGATCGACCCCAACCAATATATCTGGCGCCGACGTCTTCAGCAATATGGCCCCAGACTCGATAAGCCATACGATTTCTACTTTTGGGTGGATAAGGCAAGGGCGGATATCCAGGCTCGCGGCGAAAGATCCGTTGAATTGCGCGTTGAGCCTGAAGGATCGGAACTCGAAATGCCTAACGTGGGCACTGAATCATTAAGGAGAGTTTCATTAATCAACCGAGACCCGAAGGGCAGGATTACCCGCGATGCGTCCCAGTATGTAAAAATTGACGTCATTGCGGTGCCGCATGTCGTCAGGCCCGGCCAACGAATACGGATTCGCGTGGAGTTTCTTCTTGACCCGGCTCGAAGACCCGTTTGGAATAATGAGTCGTCCGACCTGATGATGTACGTCGAACTTAACAAGGAGATGATGATCGGCAGCGGCTCGCTTTCTTTTCCAAATCCGAAGACAGCTGAAAGTCGAGAGAAGCGATTTATCGAGTTCGAGATCGACGTCGATGATTCGACGGCGCCTACGACTTACGAATTGCCCGCGTACGCGTTGTATTACCTGTGCGAGAAGCGATCTGACAAATGTCGATACCTACGGCAAGATTTTCGAGTGAAGTTTGCGGTTTCGCCCGATGCCCCGACTCTCCGATAGTTGGAATAGCATCGTTCTTAGAAGGGTCTAATCATGCGCACCTGGAATCGACATGCCAGGGCAAATATCGCCTATAAGACCAGTTGTATCGTTTAGATGGTCGCTGAGAGTCCCAAAAAAAATGAAGTTTGGGATCGTTTCGTAAGAAAACTCGATACAATAGCAGCAGGTTTTCCAGACGCGCTTGCGATTGAGGTGGGCATATAGAATAGGCCTAATGGATCAGGCAGGGCAGGGGCGTTGAATTCGGTCGGCTGGGTTTTCTGGATTTACCTGGATTACGATGTTAGGATTCCCGTTGCTGCAGTTGGGAAATACGAGAGAAAAAAGGAGCGAGTGATGAAACGGCTTACAAAACTATCGGTTGTTGGATTATTGTTCGGCGCATCAGCCATATCGGCTCCTGTCGCGAAGGCTAACGCACCAACGGACGCTGTCATGTCCATTGCCTCGGTTCGCCCTGTGGCGCTCGCGGGCGGTTTTGTTGAGGTCAACGTCTTCGTCACCAAGGCGACTGGTGTTCGTGTTTATGAGCTGTATCTCAACGTTGCTGGCGGAGATTCGGGTACGCTCGAACTCGATAGCATTTCCGTTGACTCGAAGAAGAAAAACTTTCTGTTTTCAGGCGACGCCATCCTTCCTGCAATTGACAAGAAAGGAAAACGCGTTGCTGTTGTCAACCAAAACGATGGGCGCGACATCGCAGCCGGTTCGCAAGCGTACCTGGCAACTTTCAAATACAAAGTTAGCCCCGATGCTTCCGGCAAGTTCCAGGTGAGCATCAACACGCAAAAGTCCTACATGAGCGACTCCAACGTGCAGAATATCGCCTATAGCGCACCCGCCACGACAGAAATCACGGTGAGAAGCTCAGACATCGACCGAGCGAACACTAAGAAGCGAAGCAGCGGCCGGTAGAGCATCAAGTCTTGAAATGAGTGGTTTTCCATAGTCTTGGCCAATTGGCGGGGGGCTATAGCGCAAACTTCGATTCTATGGAGGTGCGCGATTTGGCTCCCACGGTCGATCCACGAATAATGTAACTTGTCATCAATTGGCTCTATAGTTACGAGTTGATGTTGCGGTCTTCTACTTCAATTCGCCTGTGAGCTTTGCGTCGATATGAACGGTCGAGCAGGGCGCGGGTAGTGTCGGCCTTGCATTGAGGATACTGGTTTGACACAAACACCGGCTGAGTTATGCGCTCCTTTTCCGCCTCGGTACTGGTGGCTTAAGAGAATCGGCATAGCCGTGGGGTGCTTATTTGTTTTCCTGCTGGCTGTGCGGCTGGTCTGGGGATGGGAGGCAAATCGAAGGCTCCAGTCAGCGATCGATCAATACGCTGCAGCCGGACAACCTGTTTACAGCAGGGAGTTGCAGGCAGCGCTTGATGCCGTTCCCGAGGATGAAAACGCTGCGATCTTACTTGAACAAGCGATGGATGCCATCGTGTACGCCAGCGCCGCAGGCGTTCCTTTCGCTGAAATCTGGGGCGATCTTGACAACTTTGAAGAGCATCGCAGCGACGCCAAAGAAATCGTCGAGGAGAATCGGGAGACCCTTGAGCTTGTCAACCTAGCCAGTGCCAAACGTCGGGTTGCATGGAGTATTCGACTTGACAACCGATTCAAGACTATCGACCTTGGTAATCTCTCCGAGCAGCGATCGCTTGCAAAACTCCTGGTCGTCGCCATACATCACTTCATGTCAGAAGGCGATCAAGAACAAGCACTTAGTAAAGTAAGTGACTTGTTGTTTTTGGCTGACGCCGGTTGCGAGCACCCTTTGCTGCTCTCCAACCTGGTGGGAATCGCCATTAACGGCATTGGAAATTCGACAATTGAACGGATCGCACCAAGACTTCATGTTGAGACGGCGAGCAGGGATCAGATTCAACAACTGATCGTAGAGCTGCTTGAGGAAGAGACTTTGAACCGACAATACAAGTTCGCGTTCTACGGCGAACGTGCCTACTGCCTCGACATGCACGCGACACTGCAAGAGGCGTACGCATCTTACGGACAATTCTCAACGTGGCGTGGGCTCCCTATCGTTTGGGGTTTCGAGTCTTTTGTCAAACCTGTCTATACATTGGATACAAAGATCATGTTGACGGCGGCTACCGCGACCGCAAATGCCCCGGCGAAAAGCACATGGCAGGAGGCTAAAGATGCTACCCTTTCGTTGCCGTTGTCGTCATTCGCATCTTCGTTGGCTCATCCCATGCTTCAGGATTGGTTCGGCAGCACGCTGGACACACATAGAAAGTCTTTGCAGATCGTCTACAAGCTCAAGGCGGGCCGTCGCATGGCGGCCACGGCGCTAGCGATCAGGCTCTTTGTTGTTGATCACGGCAAGATGCCAGTAGCACTGGAGGATCTCGTGCCGAATTACCTCGCATCGGTACCAGCCGATCCTTTTGCAGTCGACGGAGCCTCAATTCGATACAGACCCAACGACGAAAGGCCTTTGCTCTACAGCATTGGAGTGGATGGAATTGATGATGACGGGCAACGCAAAGTCAAGAACAACGTATCATTTCAAGGCGACATCCCATTTTACCTGGCGGGCGAGCCGAAGGAAGCGATAGAGAGCGATCCCGTTTCATCACCAAACGCTGACAATCGCGACGACAAGCCAGAGGATGATAACGGGAAGGCCTATGAGTAAGAGTAATGTGACGACTGAACACAAGGCTGGCACACAAACCGATACCAGTGCAGTTCTGCCCTTGACGACAGGCATCGTTCGTTTTGCCAACCTGGCGACGACGAGCCATGACCACAACATCGCGATCCCCATGATTGCGCCTGTTCCAATCATAGTGTCCAATGCCACGTCGAGAGGACTTTCTGCTAATCCGTTTTCGAGGAGAAAACCCTGCGTGCAAATGAACGCTGGAATGACAAGACCGACCGCTCCAGCTGCGAGCGGTGCACATGCGTAGTAGCTTAGCGAAATGAGGCTGTTCTGGTGACGAATCGAAAGCACTTTCGGATGAAAGAAATAGCTAGGGATGGCAGTGACAGCGGCGAATGTTAAAACAACACAAAAAAGCATAACTCCGATGGGCCAAACCGCCGCGTAGGCCTTCAGCAAAAGCGGTATATCGTCGCCTTGAAGAAAGCCAAACGCGACTAGCGGCTCATGGGCTTCAAGAACGGCTGCAGGTGGATAGGCAACATAAAACAAGATGACAATTGCGATCAACGCCACGAACGCATGTGCGACGGTGATCCAACGGAATGACTGCGCGTCGCCGTAGCTCACTGTTCGGACGACTTCGCTGCCCAGCCGCCGAGACTGAAACGTCAACAGTCGAAATGTCTGCCAATACGCGCGACACCGCCCCAAATCGCGGCGGTGTACCCAAGGAATAATTGATTCAACACGCTGGTAGTCTTCGAGTCCTAGCGCACACTCCGGACAGATCTTTGATGCCAACCTTCGAAGATTGTAGCCGCATCGCCAACAATAGGTGTCGTCCGTGATGGTCGATGCACCCATCGCGGCTTCAGGTTCTGTCGAATCACCGATTAGGTGATTATCGCTCGCCCCAGTTTCATTGTCGTTTTTCTCGCACATGATACGGGTACATACCTCAATGATGCGTTTGATGTGTTTGGTGGAATACCCCGGTCGTTTGCCGGCTTCTTGTCATTGGACCTGAACATGCCGAAGTGGGCTTTCGTTCCCGACGTAGCTGAATCCCCGCTCTGTGTTGGCGATCCGGCACTCCGGCTTATCGCTATCTCGTCACAAGGAATATTACCGCAGCTGTTGTGACAGTGCCAGCATGCAGCAGATACGGTGTGTGCCAGGAATTGCATCGATAAGCTAATGCTGCGAGAAAAACACCACCCGGAAAGGCCAGCAGAAACTCTCGGCCCGCCTTGCCCCAATGAACCAGTCCGAACAGAATGCCGGATAACAATATCGCGCCAACGCATCCATCCGGAATGCCAAGCCAACGCGTAATTTTCTGTAGACCTTTAGCCGATCCGGTTGGCTGCGCTACGCCGAACCACTGAGCAATCCGTCGCCATCCAGTCGAGGCGTCTTGAACCAACTTGGGAGGCTCGGGCCAACGACCATCAGCTCGAAATGCAGCGAGCATCACGCCTTCAAACAAAAAATGTTCGCAGAATAGCACAATTACATAATAGGTGAGTACCGTGGCAGGCCCAGCATCGATATATGATTGGTAGTAGGGGGCGAACTGCGGGCTACGCACCATCCAGAGTAGAAACGGTATCGAAACGACGAAGCTGGAACCGACAATTCGCAACAGAAGTCGGTTGGGTTTGCGCCAGCCTGTGTCGGCTGGCTTGCCTCTACGAAACAAGAAACAAATTATGGTCGGCAGCACAAACCACAATAGCATGTAATAAGCGCCGACTCGCAGGAATTGCGAGGGTTCGTCAATTCCAACCGCTCTCAACACTCGCCCAATGACACGATGAACCCACAGCTGAGGACTGCGCCAGAGAGAATAAATTGCTGGGGTCAGCCACTTGGGAGGGAGAACAGTCAGCCAGATTACATAGATTGTCATGCAGGAACGAACAGCCCAGACCCACAAGCCAATCGAAGACAGTAGGTCTGGGCGCGAGTTGTGTTGCATCCTACCGATTGGATCTGTCTGTCGGCGCGTCCTGGTTCTGCTTTTCTTGCCCATGAGGGTTGCCGAGGAATAGCTCCGAAGTTCTCTAGCGCCACTACTGGCGGAACGTCGTCAACACTTGCATCGGCCGCGATCGACAAACAGAACGCTCAGGCCAAAAGGATGTTCATCCTACCTTGGCAACCGTCCATATGAGCAGGTCGCCGAACTACGGCGGGCAAGCAGCAGCCGAGGGCAACTCACTGAGAGTCGTCGCTGACAGGTAGTCGGCTAATTCGGATGCCCCAACTGTAATCATGGTGCGGGTGACCTCGCTGACCCTGCCATGACCGCACCGGCACCCGTTCGGGTCGCTGATCGCGCTACCGACAGGGTTTGCGGCTCCAGACGTGGATGTGATAGCCGTAACCATGTCGCTATGCCAATGAAACTCATCGCAGCCAGCGCCTTCCGGGCAAGATTCGGTTGCTGCTTGCTCTTCTTCAGAGTCAGCGCAACGAAACAGTCCTGTCGGATAGAAGAAGCCGCCGAGTTGAAGGACATCCACTTGTTGGGGGTCCGAGTCAATACAAATACCTGTTAACGGGTCGCACGTTGCGCCATCGCCGCACACCACGTCCATGCAGGAGTCGGATACGCAATTCCCGTCCACGCAAGTTTCGCCGTCGGCACATTCGATGGGTGTTCCGGAGCATACGCCGTCATCTCCACAAGTGTCACTCTCGGTACATGCGTCGCCGTCATCGCAATCCGGATCGTTTATGCAATCGGTTTCAAACGAGCCGTCGGCATTGGCGGTCAACGTACAGGAATCTGTTGTGCAGTCATTCTCGTCATCACAATCGACTGCTTCGCACGGATCTATACAAGCACCATCGGGCTCCGTACAAACGGGCGTGGGATCGACACATTCAACCGCCGTTCCGTCGGTGCACACTGCCTGGCCGCCGTCAGCGGTACACGTCTCCATACCATCACAAGCAATTCCATTGTCGCACGGATTGTTTAAACACGGATCGCATCCCGTCAATGAGATAAACATCACGCATATGGCACCAATCTTCACGCATCGTGGGATCGCACATGCCTTGGCCTGTAGCTTTATCAGCTTTGAATTCCGTAACTCATCCATGATCGTTTGCTCCTAAATAAGCAGATTTTTCCGGTACCATAATCTCAGCCCGAGTAACTCCGACGGGAGATGCTACCGTTAGAGCCTGGCCAATTCAAATCGGCGACCATATTCACTATATGGTCTGCTCCTCGAATCCAAAACAGTTGGTGAATCGGCTTGTTGATAACTCGCCTATTGGATGTGATATCGGCGCGAGTGTTGGTGCATAAACACCAACGCAGACCCGACATTAACGACAGTCCATTGCGCCTACAATACGGCGATTGGACGGCATAGAACAACCTAGCAGGTCATTCCTGTTCCTGACGCAGCCAAAGCTCTTTGCTTTGTAGCAACGTCTCGGCGAGTACCTGTGCGACACGGCCACACCCTGCCTTGTTGAAATGGCAGTCATCGTAAAACGCACTCGTATCGCGGGGCAACATTTTTGCCAGATCAATGACAGGAACGCCCATTTCAGTGCCGACAGCACGCACTTGCTCATTGAATGACTCGAGCAATCGGGCCATATCTTCAGGCGGATATCGACGTCCACCCGGCCTGAAGTACAAGAGCGATCTTTCCTCTTCGCTCAAGTCGGGGCGATATAGCGCGGGCTGGGTCACGAATACGACATTCACGTTGTTTGCGCGACAAATCCCCACAAGGCTGCGAAGATTCTGTCCGTACTCCGGATGGGGCCACTTATGATCGATTGGCAGCGGCTCATACTCCTTGCGTGCACCGATCTCGCGCAAACGAACCATCCATCGACCCTCCAGGTCTTGCCAAAAGGTTCCCGCTGCCGTTCGACGTCGTGATGATCGTCTTGCGAGGACAAGTCGCCGTGCAATTTGTGATGTGGAGCACAATACATATTTTATCTTCGGCGCGTTGCCCGGCGAGGCAATCGTATAGAGTGACCGACTGTCGGCACGGTAAGGGCTGTAATCCCTTGCCGTATGCATGAGCATGTCGTTGATCCCGGCTAGCACGATGACCAGGTCCGGCTCAAACGGAATCACGCGCTGCGCGAGCATGTTGATGTGCTCTCTTGTCGTATCGCCGGATATCCCTGTATTCACAACGTCAACATTCACTCCGGGTGGAGCATCGGCTTGCAGAAGACGAGCGAGGTGTTCGGGCCAAGCGTCGTCGTTATCTACATACAGGCACTCAGTAGTGGAACCTCCCAGGCAGAAGATTCGTGAAACATTGTCTGGCTTTTCAACAGAATCAAGGCGCGGACTTCGGAATCCAAACTGGTTGACCGTGAAGCGTGCGGGGCGCTCCGTGCCAGGCATGATCTTCGGGTCTGGCTGGAACACCGTCTCTCCCGGCTCTGGGAGCGTGACGTGTCGGCTATTGGCCCGATCCGGATAAGGGTGGGAGACCGGCGCAAAGACCCACAGCCCGAGATCACAAATCACCAGAAGAACAATCACCAGGCCTGCCGAGAACGCGACCTTGAAGAGGAGTCTCTTATCATGCCCTTGGCGGCTGGCATCAACCTGGTTCTCAGTTTCTGAATCGGTCATGGCTCTTTCTCAATTACGACAATTCCTTGTTCCTGTATATCGTTCCAAATGCCTTGGGACCGCTATTCAAACAGTTACGTTAATCGCGATAAATCGGGCCGTTGTTCAGGACCAAACAGGTCGTCTGTCAAGCAAAGTCATCTCTTGGAAATGTTAACCTGATCGTACCGCATTGTTCCAGGTTACTCTGGCACCGCAATTGCAGGATTGTCTCCTGCCGGAGAGAGGTTGGCCGACGAGGCTAGGAAGGCAGGGGCAAGCGCATGCAAAGCCTGCAAACCCTAACGCTCTTACTTTGGATTTCCTTTGTACCGGCGATACAACCAAATGAGCCATTATCGCCGCGAGCACAAAACTGCACCGATTGTCACGATGGGCAAGCCGACACGCCTACCTACGTTTCACCTCATCGGGCCCTTGCAGAATCGGTCCACGCTCAACTTGACTGTACCGATTGTCATGCTTCTATCAATCTCGACCAAATAGATGCGTCGTCGCCCAGGCCGCATGGTGATGAGGTGGAATCAGTTGAGTCTGATCTCTGCACGGAATGTCACGAGGATGATGCAGAATCCTATCAAAGTCACGGACGCCTGAAGATCGGCTCGGACCCGGATATACCAAGGTGTTGGGATTGCCATGGGACGCATGACATCCTTCCGTCATCGGAGCGACGCTCACATGTACATAGAGTTAATCTTCCCAGTACATGCAGAGCTTGCCATACAGATGTCGATCTGGTTACCAAACACGATGTGCTACGAGACGCTCCAATCAAGCTTTATCAAAATAGCGTACACGGTCGCGCCACCTCCAAAGGCATCTATGTAGCTGCGATTTGTAGCGACTGCCATGCGGCCAAATCGGATGACGGCACACGCACGTCGCACAGGATATTAAGCGCAGCAGACTCAGGTTCGTCTATTTTCCATTTCGCCATTCCGGAAACCTGCGGTCAATGCCATAAATCCGTCACGAAAGATTACTTAGAGGGTATTCATGGGGAATTGGTCCTGCGCGGCGCTGTGGATTCTCCTGTGTGTACAACCTGTCACGGCGAGCACGGGATCATCTCACCCGATGATCCAGGGTCTCCGGTTAGCGCTGCAAGACTAGCGGAAGAGACCTGCGCACCGTGTCATGAATCCGCAGTGTTGAACGAAAAATATGGTGTGCCTAGCGGCAAGCTACGCAAATATGTTGACACGTATCACGGCCTTAAGGCTAAGGCTGGTGACGTCCACGTCGCCAATTGTTCGTCCTGTCATGGTGCCCACAGAATACTGCCTTCGACCGACCCAACTTCGTCCATCCACGTCGATCAACTGCGCAAGACATGCGGCGAGTGCCATCCCGGTATCTCCGCTGAACTCGCCAGCACATCCATACACGAAGCGGTCGCAAACGGTAAGATGGGTTGGCCGGGGTTGATCACGAATATCTACTATTGGATTATAGGTATCACGATTGGGTTGATGTCACTTCACTGTCTTGGAGATTTCGTGCGCCATCTTCGGGCTTTGCAAACAAAGCCATTTGTGATTCGCATGAACACAAGCGAAACAGCCCAACACTGGTTGCTTGCCAGCTCCTTCATTATTCTTGTGATTTCCGGTTTCTCCCTCCGTTTTTCAGAAGCTTGGTGGGTGCAATTCATGTTCGGCTGGGGTGGTGGGGAAGGTTTCCTGATCCGAGGCTTGATACATCGTATCGCGGCTGTGCTATTCATTGTGTATTGTGCCTGGCATTTCATTTATCTATTCACGTCCCGAGGTAGGCAATGGCTCCGAGACATGCTCGTTACACCTAGAGACGTCGGGCAGATTAGACATAATGCACTTCATTTCCTCGGCCTACGCGAATCTCAACCCCGATTCGGGCGATTCAGCTATATGGAAAAAATCGAGTATTGGGCCTTGATCTGGGGAGCATTGCTCATGTCCGCGACGGGCATCCTCCTTGCGCTTGACAACTACTTCATCAATGCTTTCGGCCTGCCAAAGAGTGTCTTGGATATCGCGCTGGTGATTCATTACTATGAAGCGTGGCTCGCAACTTTGGCGATTTTTGTGTGGCATGGCTACTCTACGGTCTTCAGTCCCCATGTTTACCCGATGAATACGGCTTGGCTGCGTGGTCGAATGGCCAAGGACATGTACGCCCACGAACACCCGGATGGACCAAAACTCAAGGCGCGAACCTGCACCGTTCGATATGAAGATGAGATCGAAGCTGATGCGACAGAAAAACCTGCCTCAAAGGGAGGCAAACCTCTGAACGTCAGTGGGGGCGAATGCATCTGATTCAGATTGTTGGTCTCTATCGGACGGAGCCAAAGCATTTACGACAGGAGCAAACGAGCCAATGGCGAAATGGTGTTATTTTGAAGTGAGCCGTAGCGAGGGAGAGAACGCTAAGACTCGACGGATCGTTGTCGCTGCGTCGCGCGTTCGAGCACCTTTTTCTCGGCTGAGGTGAGAGACGCCATGCCGAGGTCAGAGACTTTGCCAAGCACTTCCTCCACGGCTTGTTCCTCCGCTTCGATCCGCGCTCTTTCTCGAAGTGCTTTCTTAGCCTCACGCTGTTCGCGACGTCTTTGCAGGAAACCGGGCTTGCGCTCCGTATTATCGCCTGCCAATCCATCGCCGTAATCTCCGCCGAAACCCGTTCCGAAGCCGCCCCCTCCGAGAGCCCCCTGCTCTCTGATAGCGTTCCGCGTTTGCCAGCAGGTCATATATCCGAAAACAGCGATCATGAGCAGCAGCCAGCGCTCCTCCTTTAAGATAAGCGCGAATAGTCCAATCGCGATCGCTCCGATCATGCCCGTTGAGGTCGCGATCATCATGGATTCGGCGTAGCCCTTGCGAGGCCAAAGCCACGCTTGCACGACTCGCCCGCCATCAAAGGGGAATACCGGAACAAGATTAATGAGCAGGATGAAATAGCTGATTCCGTAGACCCGAAGTAGCCAGGACTGTCCTTCCGTAACGGACATCGCCATGGCTTCACTGACCGGCTCGAAAGGATGCAGAGGGTTCCACGGTACGGCGCCAAGGCTTCCCATCCATAGTGCCAAAATGGGGGCACATATCGCGCAGATCAAGACATTGACGGCAGGCCCGGCGACAGTCGTCACCATGTGGGCGCTGGCGTTGTGTGGCGGATTGACCATCGCCAGACCGCCCAGGGGCCAAAGGAGAATTTCATCCGCTTCGCCGCCGGTTGACCTTGCACCGAAACAATGGCCGAATTCGTGCAGAAGCACGATCAAGAAGAGGATGGCGTAAGTCCCTAGTCCATCTATCAACACGCGGAGTAGAGACCAATCGACCCCGGAGTCGGCTTTGGGGAGTTCCATCGACACCAGAACTACAACGCAAAGCACGAACGCGATGTGTACGCGGATATCGATTCCAAACAGCCGGCCAACGCGAAATGACCAGTTGATCGGGTTGTTTAACGGCTTGCCGGAACCAAACATTTTTATCGATCAACCTTTGAAGAAAAATCGAATACTGTAAAACCATGGGAGGCTGGAGATTGTGTCATTACTTTATCACAGCCGATCGACTCGTCCCGCTTCAGATTCCTGGGCTTGCTGTCTTGCCGTCGCATCCTGCAACTGTCGTTTTTCGCTTTCGGTCAAACTGTGAATCCCGCTGTCGTAGACTTTCTTGAGTATGGCATCAACCGTCACCGCATCCTGCTGGCGCTGCGCGACGCGTTGTCGAAAGCTGGTTGATTTTGGCGTCTGCCGACGGGGCCTAACCGTCCGAATTCCGGCGCGCCGTCTCGACCACCACGCATCGCCTTTCATCGCCCACCAGACACCGAAGACCATGCCTGCCAGATGGCACGCCTCTCCACCCCAATTGGCGCCTTCGCCCAGGATACTATAGAGTGAAATCCCCCCGAAAATAAAGGCGGCTGTGCGGATCTTCAAAGGAAACAAGAAATAAATGTATACCGTTGCGGTTGGAAAAAGTACCGCCACGATGCCGAGTAGGCCGTAAATACAACCCGATGCACCGACCGCCGGGATGAATCGACCGGCTGGGTCTCCCAGCATGAAGAGAATGGTGAAGAACAAATTACCAGCTAGGCCGCAGATGGTGTAGATGGTGAAAAACTTTCGAGCTGACCACATTTGCTCCAATGCGCGTCCTAAGAAATGGAGCACGAGCATATTCATAAACAAGTGACCCATCCCGGCGTGTAAATATTGCGCGGTAAACAGGCGCCAGATTTGTCCTTTCGCCACAAGGCCTGCGCGAAGTTCTCCAAACCCGAAACTTGGGGCTCCGAAACCGCTATGCCCGCCGTGGAGAAAGTCCTGGATGGCGGGGGACATGCCCCCAATGACAAAAATGGCCACGTTAACAATGATTAACGTTGTAACGATGCTGCCGTTCCAGAGCCAGGATGGCGCACCGCCGCCTCCCCGACTCCATACGCCCCGAGACGCAGGCCTTGCGTATTCTCTGTCCTGCCAACCCATATCGTTATCCGCTATGCTGCCCGCACTCTGCTTTCGGCTAGAGCAAGCTCTATTTTACTGTGGCGTCCGGAAGCGTGTTTCTTTCCGTCAATAACCACAAATCGCCGCTACACTTGACCGTTCGCTGCTATATATCGACTAAGACTCAGAAACCACTTTCTCTCTATCCGCTGTCGTCGGCCTGAACACTATGTTCAACGGAAAAGAACAGCGTCATCAATAGGCGGCGATGGGTCTGTGCGCCCACCTTTCTGAGGTGGTGGTGATAGGCCTTAATCGCATAGATTATAGGGCTGGCGATCCCGACAAGCAATTTGTAGGTTTTCGTCGCAATTCACGGCTACTATTTCTTCCGCTTGTGGGACGTAGCCTACAATTCTATCATGCTCTCCCTATGGGTTTCGCCGATCGGCCAACCGGATAAGCGCTGAAACATGAAGAAACGTGTCATCATCCTTGGCTCTACAGGCTCTATCGGGCGAAATACCATCGACGTCGTCCAGAGTTTGAGCGACCAGTGGGAAGTCGTCGGCCTAGCTGCTGGGTCGCGATCATCGGAACTGGCCGAGCAGGCAAACCGCTTTCGTCCTGAGGCAGTCGCCTTAGCGTGCAACCAGAACGGGGCCAATCTTACCGATTCCTTGAATTACGCCCCGAGCGTTTTTTCAGGCCCAACAGCCTTGGAAGACCTTGTTTCTCAGGTTGAATGCGACTGTGTTGTGACGGCAGTGGTGGGGGTAGGCGGAATATCCGCGACGTTGCGCGCTGCTGAGCTGGGACGTAGAATCGCGCTAGCCAATAAAGAGGCTATGGTTGTTGCGGGGGCAGTTCTCATTCCAACCGCCAGGCGGAGCGGTGCGACGATTATTCCTGTCGATAGCGAGCACTCCGCGATTTTGCAGGCTTTGCAATCGGGTACCCAAAGCCAGGTGCGTCGCGTGTTCTTGACTGCTTCCGGTGGGCCTTTTCGGACGTGGACTCGGGAAGCTATCGGTCGAGCCACGGTCGAAGACGCGCTGGCTCATCCGACGTGGTGTATGGGGCCGAAAATAACGATCGATTCCGCCACCATGATGAACAAGGCACTGGAGATCATCGAAGCGAAGTGGCTTTTTGATCTTTCCGACGAACAGATTGAAGTAATCGTCCATCCGGAATCGATCATACATTCGATGGTGGAGTTTTGTGACGGTTCGGTGATGGCGCAAATGGGCGCGCCGGATATGCGCACGCCCATTCAATATGCATTATCGTTTCCGGATCGGGTGCCGGGCCCATCCGATTCGCTTGACTTTGCGGCGCTCACGCAGCTCACGTTTGATAAACCGGATTTCGAGCGTTTCCCTGCTTTGCGTTTGGGTTTTGAAGTCGCTCGTCTCGGCGGGACAAGTGGCGCGGTTTTGAACGCGGCGAATGAGGAGGCTGTTCAGCTTTTTAGAGATGGTGCGATTTCGTTTCCCGAAATAACACAAGTTGTCGAGCGAGCGCTCGACCAACATACTATTTGCGAAAATCCAACGCTGGCGGAGCTACTCTCCGCGGATCGTTGGGCTCGAGAAGAGGTTAAGCGATGTGTGACCTGTTAGCACAAACGACGGAAGTCGGATATTCGATTTTGGGCCAATCGGTGCTGTTCTCACTGTGGCAGGGGCTTTGGCCATACCTGATGATGATCCTCGGCTTCTCCGCGATCATCTTTGTGCATGAGCTGGGTCACTTCGCCGTCGCCAAGTGGGCGGGCGTGCGCGTAGAGCGATTCGCCCTGGGTTTCGGCAAAGAAGTATTCGGCTTCACCTATGGAGAAACCAGGTACTCGGTCAATTTCCTACCCCTCGGCGGCTACGTCAAAATGTTGGGGCAGGAGGATTTCGACGACAAAGCAAAAGAGCTTCAGTTCAACGACAACCCCCGCTCATTCGTGAATAAGCCGGTTGGACATCGCATGGCGATTGTGTCTGCTGGTGTCATCATGAACATTCTCTTTTCGTTTGTGCTTTTCATGATCGTGTTCATGGTTGGCATGCAGGCGATAGGCAAGCGTATTGGGTATGTGGAGCCGGACAGTCCTGCGGAAAAGGCGGGGCTGCTGCCGGGGGATGACATCCTCGCGATCAACGGCGATCGTGTCCTCGAATTTCGCGATGTACCCATGGCTATCCAACTTGCACCGCCTCATGTCCCAATCCGTTTCGACGTTGCACGAAACGGCAAGAAAATCGATCCTCTGCTTATAATTCCGGATTACCGCCGACCGGAATATACACAAGGCATGAGGAGACAGTTAGTTGGCATCGCACCCGGCAGAACACAGGAAATTCGCTTTGTGGGGCCGGGGATCGACATAACCAAAGAAAACAGCCCTCATCCTGGAGATATGATTGTCGAGCTGGACGGTGTTGAGGTTACGAAGGAAAACGTCAACCAGATGTTGCAGATGCTGCCTGTGGCGGAAAGGGTTGTCGTCGAACGGAAAGATCCGAAGGACGATAAATCAAGCCCAAAGCGAGTTCTTGTCGAAATCCCGCCGCAACTTTTGCTCTACCCAAGTGACAGCAAGGACCCTCGAACGGTCAGTGTGCTTGGGCTGACGCCTCTGGCTAGGTTTGGTTCTGTCGATCGAGACAGTCGGGCAGAGCTTGCGGGTCTCGACATCGGAGACACCATCCTGTCATGGGATGATATTCCGTATCCTTCGCGCGCAACCATCAAACGGTCGATCAGGCACAATGCCGAACGCGATATTGCATTCAAGGTGCAAAAACATGACGGTCAAATCGTCCCAGGATTCGTGAGGCCTGAAGCCAATCGGAACGGCCCAGCAACTATTCAATCGCATTTCAAGCCTATTCCGGAAATCGCGCGCTCAGCCAATGATCCGAAGGTGGTTGTAGAGGGCATTCCTTCGTTTGGCGTTGCGGCTAGGGCGGGTATGGAAGCTGGCGACTTGATTGTTCAAATAAACGACATCACCAATCCAACGGCGATAGAGGTCAGCCATCTCATCAGGAAATCCCGAGGGGAACTCCTTACGATCGGATTGAAGAAGCCCGATGGGCGTCGCGTGTCGATTACGGTTACGCCGATCGTGCCGGGTTCTATCGATGCGACGTACCGTCTTGTGGCCAATGATGTGCTGATAACCGGGGAGGTCGTCGAGCAAATTCATGGAAAGCCTAGCCCGGCTTCCGAGGCTGGCGTTCCGGTAGGGTCTCGTATTGCGAAAGTTAACGGTGAAGACGTCGCCCAATGGCAAGAGTTGGTTGACAAGTTTCGAAAGTATGCCGGGACGATGGTGAACCTGGATTTGCTTGATGCCAAGAACAATGCGAGTACCGTCAAGTTTCGCGTTCCGCATTCTCTAAGGACTGCGATTGGCGTCGGGCCGGGAGCGCGAATCGTTTCCATTGACGGTCGTTCGAGTGTCATCACCGAGACGAATCGAGGCGATGAGGAAGTACAAATTGGATACCACGAAGGAACGAGGGAAATGCTTAGCCAGTTGGTTGGGCAGGAAAACGTGCCGGTCGAATACCGGAGTCACCCGTTGGCCGAAGTTCAAACCGCGTACATCAATGTTACCAAAGATATGACAGATCCCTGGCTTGGTCGAGTTGTGTTCGCTCCAAATCTTGATGTCGTACCCGAGACTTTTTTGTTGAAAGGGGAGAACGCGATCGACGCGATTTCGATCGGTGTTCACCGAACCTACGCGTTTATTATTCAAGTTTATACGACCATTAAGCGTATGGTGTTTACGGATCGAATTGGTGTTGAGAATATGTCGGGACCATTGGGGATCGTTTCTATTGGCGGGCAGATCGCCCAGGCAGGTATCGTCGAATTCCTCTATTTTCTAGCCATTATTTCTGCGAACCTCGCGGTTATCAACTTCCTGCCCATGCCAATTGTTGATGGCGGGTTGATGGTCTTCTTGATTATCGAAAAGATCAAAGGAAGCCCCGTCAGCCTACGCGTGCAGATCGCGACGCAAATGATCGGACTCTGCTTGTTTGTAGGGATTTTTCTGTTCGTAACCTATAACGACGTGATTCGCATCTGGGGGTAGAGCAAGCTCTATTCTACTGTAGCGTGTCGGAGACACGTTTCTACTCGTGCATAGGAGCGATTCGCTGCTACACTTGGCTGTTTGCGGCTCCGGTGCAGCTTTTGCGCAAACCTATTGGCATGTCCAATAACAAGCCATCGGCACTCAATTCTCTGCCATGAGGCAACCCTGAATTGTATCCTTCTTCTGACAGTGTATGAGGGGAAAGATCAGATAGACGGTAAGAGGGGAAGTTGTGCAATGAACATTGCTGAATTTTGCAAACTCAATCGAGGCGCCGTCGAGAGATTGCTCTGCGGCCATGACGTTCACAAGGCGGACGACGAAGAAAAGACCAAACGCCGACGCAAACGCTGGCCTTTTCCGGGTACGGTTGAACTTTGGGTGCCGGACGACGAAGGAATCGAAGAACACCAGTTGGCCACTTGCCTTGATTTGAGTGTCGATGGCGTAGGCCTGCTGCACGATCAAGAGCTGCCGATCGGTTTGCAGCTGGCGATCGCGATTCATCAACCCGAGGTCAGCTTCCACGGCCAAGCTGTGATTCGGCATTGCACTGAAATCGATGAAGGAATCTTCATCGGGGCGCAATTCCTCTTCGACGAGGACTGATCGGACAACGAGCAGGGAGCACTTACTTCCGGCTTGGATTGATCAATCGCGATCGCCCGTCACAAAGTCGGTTCCGCCAAGGGGAGCGGCTTGGTTTGGCTGAACAGCCCCGGCGAAGGCACCAAACGACCGCCGAGGCTGTTAAACGTGTCATAGTCACACGAGACCGGCATGTGATCGGCCAACAACCGATTCTACCGAGAGAGACTTAGCCGGTTGTGTTTACGGTCCCGCTGAGAAGGTTGAACGTCGTATCGCGGAACCAATCGGTAGCGCCGTTTACACCGGCATCATAAAACGCTCGGCCTACATTATCCAAAGGGCAGCCGCCGAACATCAAGGAACCGGTTATGCCCAACATGATCAAACTCTTCTTCAATGCCTTCATCTGCAATCTCCGTTTATTGTAAGTTACCTACGAGTCGCCTGGCCAATCTAAAACTTGAACTTGTATTGAATGTAGAACAGATCGGCATCACGGCTTGGGCCGGTCTGTCTAATGAAATCAGTATGCCAAAAGTGGGAGTAACCTAGAAGTATCGATGAATGTACGTCGATCTTGCATAGCAACGTCAGATCCAATTCCTGACCGATCTCGGTGCCGCTGCTACCCGTTGGGTCACGACGTCCCGCAGCCCCGCCTGCATTGTACAGCGCATCTTCGTTTTCGCTTAGCCAGAAAGAATGGTAGGCCGCCCGCGCTTTGATTTTCTTCGGCACCGGCCAGGCAGAAACATTGAAATTAATTGCAGTGACATTCTGCCGACCAATCAGGTCTAGGAATCCAAGGTATTTGTGCCCGAGCGGGAAGAGCTGGTCAAACGTTCCGACCTTGCCATCAGTTGGGTCATTATCGCCGCTTGCCCAATCGAATCCTGCCCCAATTCTTGGCTTCCAAGGCATATCGGGGAAAGTATATCCGCCATCAACTGCCCAACTCCATGCCTGAACCGTGTCACCAGCCCATCGGCCCCATTGCCCAGCAAGTTCTGCTTCGTAGTCGAATTGGCCTGTCTTACCCCAAAAACGTGAGCCTAGGGTGAAGACAGAGCGATCCCCTGCGTTCCCGTTAGGGTTGACAGCAGCGCCTCTGTTTTCGATTCCGAAGGCAAAAAGGTCCAGGCCATGATTGGCGATGCCTTTGTAAGTTGCATAGGCTCCGTAAAAGTCGTAATCCTCGTTGAAGCGGTCACGTTGATTGCGCTGCACCACGACCGGCTTGGCGAGCCAAAGATCGACATCCCAGGTTTCGCCTTTCGCGAATAGCTTTACCGCGTCGAAACGGCGGCGAACATTGGCCCACTCCAATGGAGACACAAGCCTTTGGTTGCCATATTGCAGCTCCTGACGTCCAACACGAAGCGTCAAAGGCAAGTCTTCGCCAAGGAGTCGCACGTCGAAAAACAACTGCTGAAGGTCCATGCGGTTTTCGTCGATGCCGCGCAACGCCAAATCGCGATCCTCGTCGAACATCGCAGCACCCTGCACAAAGACACGGAACGAGTTTTGATATTGGAAATCCGCGTGCAGCAAGTAGCGATATAGCTGGAACACATCGTTGGCTGGCTCGGTTGCGCCGAACCCTTTGTTCGTCTCCGAATGCAGTTGAAAACGAAACTCGCCGCCCAAGGATAGGCTCCAGTCATTGCCAAGATCAATGTTCTTGATCGGATCGAAGAAACTCTCTCGATAGGTCCCCGGTCCACCCTCAAGGTAGCTGAAATCCTCATTGTATCGAAGATTCAGAAATTTGGGCCCTGGCAGTTTCTTCGCAGCGGAAGTATCTGCTGGAGTGGTTTGTGCGCTGTTCCCCTTCTCAGTGGATTTGCCAGGCTCCACTTTGGCTTCCTGCGCCAATGCCTGCAACGGCATGGCCATAAGCAAGGGAACGAACACCGAAAATCGACTGATGAATAGCCTGTTCATAATTGCCTCCCATGAGGTCGTAAAAGCATGGTGTTCAAATCTACCCGACAATTAGCACTCCGAAAACCTCCGCGCCCAAGAGCTTCGATGCCAAGAATCGCCAAGCAATATGCGTGCCACAAGTTGGTACTGCCAATCCTCAAACCGTCTTGAAGTGCGGCACCCTGCGCCGAATCGTTATGACGTTAGACCAAGACTTGAAACGCCATATTTGGCTTTACCTTAGATTGAGATTATCGACAATGCAAGACTTTTTTCATTACTTGCGCTTGGTCCGCCGACCCTTCTTCGCACCCGCAACACGCTTTGGTTGTGATATCTTGGATAGGGCGGTCTTCTGCAAAAAAAGTTGTTCAGCCTGTACGACCTTCTTCCAGCCTTCGTGTGCCAGACATGGGTCGTCATCGCCGCATTGCGCATTGCCGAAAGGGCATCGCCGAAGGTCAAACCGTTCAAATGGAGATACGACTTCAAGAAGCGTAGCTTTGTTTGGCGGCTTTGCGAAATCAAAACCTCCACACTTACCTCGCGTCGCTTTCAACAGTCCGGTTCGAGTAAGATCGCTCAGGATTTTCGATAGATATTTGCGCGGAATTGCCAAATCTTCTGCGATTTGCTGACCGGAGATTGGCAGCTCATCCTGGTGATCGGTGAGATAGATCAGTGCCCGAAGCGCATATTCGCTACTGCGACTTAACATGTTCTCAAGACCTCTATTGGCATATCAAGATGGTGATATCTTGTTTGCGGGAAATTGTCAACCTTGGCGTCTCTATGTTAACAAAAAAGCCCCCACAGAACATACCGCAAGCTGTGAAAACTGGAAACAAGGTGTCATTTGATTTCTCATTGTTGATTCCGTCTCTGCTGAGAAACCCGCTGTCTCGGAACCAACCAACGTTTCCATCACGAACCCCCATCACTCTCCGTTGTGGGGCAGTCTGGTATGCATCCCCGTTCCGGGCCATAATGAGTTTATGATTCTCACCAGGCGCGAAATACCAATCGCCATCGTGAACGCGATTTACATCCCCATCTTCACTTTGTTGGCTATTGGCCGGGCGAACTACGAATTTCTCTTATATGTAGGCGTCATATTGCTTGATGGCGGGTTGATTCTCTGGAAACAGCGTTCGGTACAGTTCGGCCCGCCCATCCTCTGGGGGCTGACCGTCTGGGGCTTTTTGCACATGGCAGGGGGGAACGTCTCGCTCGGCGAAGATGTGCTATACGGTTTGATGCTGATTCCGGTTTATGAGCCATTGCATATTCTGCGCTACGATCAAGTCGTGCATCTGTTCGGCTTTGGCGTAGCGACATTGATTTGTCATCATCTGCTCTGCCCCTACCTGAAAGAGGGAGTTGGCCGAACAGGATGCCTGTTTTTTCTCATCGTGCTGATGGGGTCCGGCTTTGGAGCGCTCAACGAAATCGTCGAGTTCATCGCCGTGCTTACGTTTCCCGAAACGGGCGTCGGAGGCTATAAGAACACGCTGGTCGATCTCGTGTTCAATCTGCTCGGCGGCGTGATAGCGGCCACTTGGCTGACTGCGTCAGGTCGATTGGGGGGAGAAGCGAAGGTCGCGCCTTGAGACCTGAGACCATTGTGGGGCGTGATCGACTTGCGGTAATTTGATGCTGCTAAAAGGTCATTGCCCGGCAGCCTTGGCCCGTTTCTGCTCTAGCTTCAACTGTTCCTGCTTCGTTTTTTCAAGGTCCATTTGATATTGAGGATGTCTAGCGCCTGTCAGGAGGCCGTGGCGCGGTAAATAAAAAGCCGTTTGATTAGCAGCCACCGCAACGTCACGCTCAAGGCGACCGGAACCACTTTCAGCCGCATGCACGGCCGCGACAATGACCATCCCAACCAAGTCGCTTTGCTGGTTGCTCGGACTATATTGAAATGCTTGTTGCCATCGCCAAAGATTGAGTTTTGTGTCGGCGTCGACTAGGCGATAATCAAGCACAACGGTGGTCGTTGCGTTTAGCACATAGTAGGTTGTGGTCCACTTCTTTATCCTTATATACAGCACAGCATCTGGATGAAACACTTCTTCGAGTTTCTCAAGTGAAACTTGGTGCATTTCTGGCGGAAGCGGAACTCCTTCGCTTTTCAAGACTGCGTCAACAACCGCTACAGGAAGGACGTAATAGCCTCGTTCGGAGAGCAGCGCTGTAATCGTCGAGAGAAACATGCCGGACGCCTGGACTTCGAGCGATTCGTTTATCGGTGGAAGAACCAAGATCGATTTTGGAAAGTTGTCAAGATAAGTGCGGTAGTCGGTGCGCGCAACTTTGCATCCATGCGCGGCGAGCAAGCACAATCCAATCAGTATCAACGATGGAAGTCTCATCCTTGCATTCTCCCAAGAAGAAACTCCATGAACTTGCCGCCTTCTGGGAAAAGTTGGCGCTCCTTCTCAAAGCATGCTTGTGCGCGCTCGTTGTCACCAGCCATCAGATACAAGTAACCGAGATGAGCCATCTTGCCTGGTGGAATTGCGCGATTCTTTCGCTCCGTTCGCTCGACCTCCTTCTGTAGGCGGTCGATTTCAGTTGCGGCACTGAAGTCCTCCCGGCTGGAGTACATATTGAATACCGATCGTTCGTAACTTCCCCAGTCGTAGAGCGTTCTTTGGCACCCGACTTCACAAAACAACAACAAAATTGCGATTAGACGGAATCTTGATTTCATGTACGCCTACTCCACGACACTAGTCCATTCATTATTTTCGAGGCCTTCAACCAAACGATCAACGGCTTCGATCATCGAAAGGTTTAAGACTTTGTCCGCTAAGGTTGCGTCGTAACCGGCTGTCGATCCAAAGCCAAGAACGCCGCTGTCCTTCAGGTCGAATTCGCCAGCTCCTTGGCAAGAAAACTGAACTTGCGAAGTCTTTACGTCTACAATGGATAGCGTGACCTTTGCATAGGCAATTTGAGTTCGAGAGCGGTGGAAAATCGAATGGTGACTTCCGACCTCCCGTCTGCCAAATTCCGTGACGGCGCCAGTAAGTACAATCTGCCCCCCAGTGATCGATTGTTGGGCTCCCGCATATTTCGCTTCGGTTGCTAGGTTGCTCATGTTGTCACGGTCCATCATTACAAAGCGTTTGCTTTGCGTAAGATGCGTCATGAGGATGTTGCGCGCCTGAGCACCAAGCCGATCCTTATCGTCGGAGAAAATACCGCTCATGTAAGGGGATCTGTTTTTGAACTCTCCAATAACCAAACGATGCTTTGGTCCGGAGTAAGCGGTTCCTCGACTCTTGACTGCATTGACCTCGATTGCCCTACGGCTTTCAGTAGCCGAACACCCGAGGATGGGAAGTGTTGCTGTAGCGAATAGAAAACATAATTTCATTGTATTCCAATTGGATTCCATAGAACTCGCCCTCAATTCATGCTAATGACGTAAAGTTGACCAATCACGCAGACTATTATGCACAGATCTGTCGCCTCTGCACGGGCTGCTTTTTCTCCCGTTAGCATCGATTGTCAGACCGTCATCATATCACCCCCTTGCCATCCATAGTCGCGAACCATACCTGCAATCGCCCATCAGCGCACCAAACGGGCATAACAGGCGCAAGAATCAGTTGCCGCACCATTGCGGGCACAGGTCCACCGCTTCGTCGGCGCAGATAAAATCCCAGAGTGTGTTACAGCAGAAAAGGTCCGTGGGGCAGACGGTATCCTGACATGTGAGCACGTCGCACCCCGGGCTTGCATGGCCGAAGCAGCAATCGCTGACGACTTCGATTTGGGTTTGAAACGCGTTATAGTCTGACAAGTCCACGTCACCATCTGCATCGAAATCAGCGCAGAGACAGCTTGCCGGCAGCGCGGCCGTGCTCGCCGACAGATTCATGCACGACATGATGACTGCCGCATCGGCCAGCTCAATTCCCTGATCGCAGTCGCAATCTCCGAAGATAAGCGGCTTGTAGACATAGACCTTGCCACGTTCCGTATGGCTCGACAGTCCTTCCGCCCAATCCGCGCCAACCACCACATCCATCAACCCATCCCCGTCCACGTCGCCCGCACCGGACACCGCGACGCCAAAAGCATCGAACCCCTTCTCACCTTCCCAGGATCGTATGACGTCTCCGGTTTTCCCTGAATAGACCAAAACCTTGCCGCGCGAACCGGAAAAGCCATAAGCACCTGCGACGACATCCGGCACGTCGTCGCCATTCACGTCGCCTGCGCCGCTTACCGAGAATCCCAGAAAGCTCGGCGTTTCGCCCACCCACGAACGGATCAGGTGGCCGTCCGGCCCGCCGAACACATAGACCTTACCAAGGTCATAACTGCTGGGCGCAACGGCGAATCGATACGCACCTACGACAATGTCGTCAAAACCGTCGCGGTCCATGTCGCCGACCCCGGATACGGAATTTCCAAATATCGAAGAAACCTGCTCCCCATCAATGCACAGCAGGACACTCCCATCCACGCCTGATAGGATGTACACCCGGCCCTCAGGGCCAGCCAACGTGGCGCCTACTACGACGTCTCGGGTTCCGTCCCCGTCAAAATCTCCCATTCCGGAGACAGACCAACCAAAAGAGTCATTGATGTTTTCCCCAGTCTGCGTCCAAAGCAACTCGCCGGTGGCGCCGGAGTAGAGATACACATTGCCGGGGAAATCGACCTGGCTGGTGTTCTCCCCCGGCTCGCCAACGACAACATCGTCATACCCATCCTTGTTTACGTCGCCGGCACCAGCCACCGACAACCCAAACCGGCCACGGAGTCGCATACCATCGAACTGCCATATCGTCTCGCCTGTTTCGCCGGAAAACACGTATACGCGTCCGGAGCTTTGGCCCGGTGCCCCTATGAACAAATAAGCTCCGACAATCACATCCGGTGTGCCGTCGTTATTCACATCACCAGCACCAGCTATTTTGAAGCCAAACGCTCCGGAGTTATTCGGATCGCCAAGCCAGGAACGGATCAGTTGTCCGTCCAATCCGGAATAAAGGTAGACTTTACCTTGGAATTCGCGATCAGGGAAAGGCGTTTTCCACCCGACCGCACCGACGATGAAGTCATCGCAGCCATCGTGGTTCACGTCGCCGACCCCCGCGACCCCGCCCCCGAAGTGATCAAATGGATCCTCGCCGTCCAGCGTGTACAACGGCGGGCAGGACGCCGCCAAGGTAGGCTCAGCCGGAAGTCCGCCGGAAAAAACCGCCATATAGCAAACAAAACAGATTGTGCAATGTCGTCTCATGATTAACCCCTGTTGGAATGATAGGCATGGTGAACCCCGAAATCCGAGAAACTTCTGTCGAAAATGCCCGTGCATTTTTCGTGCCGCCATCGTGACAAATCAATGAAGGATTCGGTTCGACAATCGATGACAGAGCCTAAACACCGCCTGTGAAAGGAGTTGCGTAATTGTTTTTTTCTGTGCTTTATTAGGAATTCAACGAGGATTCTCGTAGAGGCGCGTCGCGATGTTGTCGGTGCCGGTCCGGTCGAAGCTGAATTGGTTCAGTCGCGTCCATCTTCCAGGTCGCCGATATTTTCGATGTCAACGGAGTCGGAGCCTTCAGGCGTCATGCCGATGTCATCCGTGATCGCGTCCATCAGTGACTCGCCTTCGACGTCGCTCGGCTCATCATGTGGATCATCGGTTTCAGCTGTGGTTGGCGTGGCGGCTGCCTGCTTGGCAAGGCTCGTTCGTACAAGTTCAAGCCTTTCGATCAAGGAAGGCATGTGTGCGATTCTTTTGGCCGGGTCTTCCTGGCAGCAGTCCAGTATCAAGCGCGAAACGCTCGGGTGGAGACTCTCTAACGAGGGCTTGCTGATTTGATCCAGGCGTTTTCCGACCAGGCCTTGAGAATGGACGTTGACGGTTTGATTCATATCCGTTGCGAGCGGACTGCCCGTAATAATACGGTGGAGCGCGGCGCCAAGGCCGAACACGTCGGTGCGTTCGTCCAGTATACCTCGTTGCGATTGTTCCGGAGCCATGTAGTGAATTGTGCCCTGAACCTTCGTCTTTGCCTCTCGAATTTTGGAGCTTTGCCCCAGGTCGATCAGCTTGATTCGATTGTCAGCCGTGACCATGATATTCTCGGGCTTTAAGTCTGCGTGGACCCACCCAGCCATGTGCATGACGTGTAGTCCTTGTGCCACCTCCGAAAAAAAGCTGAGAAGCTCACGCATCGAGTACTTGAAAGAACGGTCTGACATTGTGACGCCGCCCACATATTCCATGAACAGAATTGCGCCGCGAACCGACAATCGTCGGCGCATGATGCGCAGCTCATACAGTTTGCGAATGGTGTCGTGATCCATCGTCGAACCGATGGCTTTCTCCGCTTTAAGCAAATCAACAAAGCTGCTGTCTTCGGGTTTTACGATTTTGACAATCTTGACCGCGTAGTCCTTGCCGGTGCGCATGCACCGCGCGCGGTAAATCTTGCTGTTGGCGCCCTCGCCCAGCCTTTCGATTACGCGATAATTTGGAATATCCACAGACATTTGAAAACTGTCTTGCTCTTGTCACATAAAACGTGCAGCCGGAACCTGCACTGGATTTATTTCAGCGACCCCAATTTTATTCTTCCAGGAGCCAATCTCGAAACGGCGATGTACGACGAGCGAGGGCAAATAAAGCTGGTAGCCCGCGAGGACGTACGATCGATCAGTCAGCGATTGCTGTTGCTAGCGCTTATCGAAAACTGCTCCCTCTAGAGAGAACGAACCATGCCGTTCAATTCGACCATTGTCGCCTTCAGCTTCACAACCGTTTTCGGCCAGCGGAATCAGCCCGCTAACGGAGACTTAAAGGTATACTAAAGGCCGATAATTCCACCTCGGCCATCCCCGCATTCAAAGGAAGGTCGTCACGTTCAACCGGACCCAATGCTCATTCGCTGACAACAACGAGTATAGAAATCGGCAAGCGTCGGGTCAAATGGATTGATTTGTGACGTACCCCGCGCTGATCAAAGCTGGATTATCGATGCGCGACGCTGGCTCGTTACTGCGCCTGCACGCGATTTGATGGGTTAGCTGAAAAAATGGCAGCCGCCATAGGATGACGGCTGCCGTTGTTGAACCGTAGTCGCAGGAAGCACCTTCGAAGAGCTACGATGCTTCGGCAAAGAGCGGCGTCGAAAGATATCGTTCGCCAGCGCTGGGCAGAATCGCCACAATGACTTTGCCTTTGTTCTCCGGCTTTTGGGCGAGTCGATTCGCAACACATAACGCTGCACCGGAAGAGATTCCACAAAAGACGCCCTCAAGAATGGCTGCTCTGCGGGCCCACTCGAAAGCATCTTCATTCGTCACATGCTCGACATCGTCAATGACGTCAAGGTTCAATATACCTGGGATGAAGCCCGCCCCGATTCCTTGGATCATGTGCTTGCCGGGCTGAAGTGGCTTTCCGTCTCGAGTTTGCGAGATGACCGGGGATGCGCCAGGCTCAATCGCGACACATTGAAACGATGGCTTTTTGGATTTCAGGGCCTCGCCAATGCCGGTGATCGTCCCGCCTGTGCCAATGCCCGCCACAAGTATGTCGGCTTTGCCATCCGTATCGTTCCAGATTTCCTGGGCTGTGGTCTGTCGGTGAATTTCCGGATTGGCGGGATTGTCAAACTGCTGAGGCATGAAGGAGTCCGGCGTATCGGTGATCAGCTTTTCTGCCGCAGCGACGGCACCTTTCATGCCATCCGCTGCAGGGGTCAACACCAGAGACGATCCCAATGCTTTCAAAATCCCGCGCCTCTCCACGGACATGCTTTCAGGCATGGTTAGCGCCAGTTTATATCTCTTCGCAGCGCAAACGAATGCCAGAGCAATGCCGGTATTGCCGGATGTCGGCTCGACAATCAGCGTATCCGGCGTGATCTTGCCATCACGTTCCGCCGCTTCGATCATCGCGGAGCCAATCCGGTCTTTCACGCTCGATAGGGGATTAAAATACTCCAGCTTGGCGTATACCGTGGCTGAGCCTTCGATAATCCGCCCGATCTTGACCATGGGGGTTCGACCAATCGTCTTGACAATGTTCTCAAATGAATTGCTCATGTCGTCTCTCCGTGCCGCTATAGTGTTTCGTTGATTGCAATGTACGTCTTCGAGGCGATCTCTCTACAGGGAACCTGACTAGCGTCGCTGCTGGAGAAGAAGATTGCTCTCGGCCGCAATAGTGTTTTCAAGGGTTGAAGAATAGGGACACACAAAAACAGTGTCAATGAGGCTTGTCTTTCGGCCCGCAACCGCCTATGTGGATCGCTCGGCGCACGTCGAATGTCCCAATTCCATTATGCGCCGATGGCTGAATCACTTGGTGCTCGTCAGAAATCGAAATCGCTTCCTGTGCAAATGGCTCTTCTTCCGATTCCTGCAGCCAGCTTGATAAACTCGATGCGATGGGGGTATCGATGGCCGACCCTGCTTTCGGGTCCTGAATAGTCACGATCAAATAGGATACCCCTACCCAGGCTTCGGCTAGGTCTTTCTGTGAAGGCCTCGAAGAGCCGTCAGGGTGTGAATGGTAGAATCCGACGATCGACTCGCCGTCCGAACGACTTGAATTGAGCGATTCAAAAAGAGTCTGCCAATCTACTTGATAATGGCATCTCGGATCGCCCGTCGTTATGTTCTTTGCGCGCACAACTCGTCGTACGTCAGCAGCGTTAGTCGTACGACTGCCGATCAAGACTCCGCAGCATTCTTCCGGCAACGAACGGACAGCATGGGTTTCGATCTCTCGAACCGAGTCAGTAAGTAGGCGTAACATATTGGTCAGAATGTGTAGTCGATCTCTGTCGTGCCCGAGCCGTTTGTTGACTTCAACCAGTTAAACAAGGTCGTCTTTCTTGTTCTTGGTCGTGCGAAACCGAACGGTATCCCCGCACTTCGTAATCGACAACATCCAGCGTCAAATCGATCCTAGCGGATTCACAGCCATCACGCGAGCGTATGGCGTCGCGCGCCCACGGGGTCGAATGTCGGAGCAAACATCATTTTTTCGTTGACTTGAATTCTGGTTTTTCCGCTCGAATATTATACAATCCGGCTGCGAAGCAGCTGATCCGTCAAAACTGCTTCCAAGCTGTTTAGTGATTGTATTCCTTTTGCCTATAGAACAAGGGACCAGGCATGACAAAGAAACGCGTCGCAATTGTATTCGGTAGTGACTCGGATTGGCCGACGATGGAAAAATGCGTCAAACAACTTCGTTCGTTTGGCGAGAATCCGTTTGTTGAGGTCATGAGCGCTCATCGTAACCCTCAGCGAGTTTGCGATTTCGCAACCAACGCCGAGCGTGAAGGAATTGTTGTCATCATCGCCGCAGCTGGCATGTCAAACGCGCTCGCTGGTGCGATCGCAGCTCACACGACGCTTCCGGTGATTGGCATTCCGCTGGTCAGTGGTTCGCTTCAGGGTTTTGACGCACTCCTTTCGACCGTGCAAATGCCGCCGGGAATCCCCGTCGCAACGGTAAGTGTCGGCGATGCGGGCGCGAAGAACGCGGCTCTTCTCGCGGTACAAATCATATCGCGTTTCGACGAGGAGCTTGCGAAAAAGTATCGCCAATTCAAGGAAGACCAAGCTCTCGCGGTTTCCAAACGAAATGACGCAATACAGGAAAAGCTCGGTTGATGAAAACCGGTGACCTACCCAGGACAATTGAATGGATCGGCGGCATTGACGGGTATGTGTCACTCATCGATCAAACGCAACTCCCGGAAACGCTGATCCGCATCGAATGCCGCGATCCGCAATCTATTTGGCATGCGATTCAGCGACTTAGCGTGCGCGGCGCTCCGGCGATTGGCATAGCCGCCGCCATGGGGGCCGTTCTCGGGATTCGAGATTTCGCCGGCACGGACATCAAGGAGTTTCTTAGCAAGCTTGATGAGACATGTGACTACCTGGCATCATCTCGGCCAACCGCCGTGAATCTGTCCTGGGCACTTGAACGTATGAAATGCGTTGCAAAGGCCAAAGGAAATTCAAATGTCAGTGATATCAAAAACACCCTTCTTGAAGAAGCGAAGCGCATTCGGGATGAGGATGCGGCTATGTGTCGCGAGATCGGGAGGGTTGGCGAATCGCTTATTGAAGACGGGATGGGCGTGTTGACGCACTGCAACGCAGGGGGGTTGGCAACGGCTGAGTATGGCACGGCACTGGCCCCAATGTATGTTGCGCACGAGAAGGGGCGATCATTTCGCGTATTCGCCGATGAGACCAGACCCTTGCTCCAGGGATCGCGACTAACCGCTTGGGAGCTTCAACAAGCCGGGATCGATGTGACTGTGATTTGTGACAACATGGCTGCTTCGTTGATGCGGGAAGGGAAGATTGACCTGGTCATTACCGGAGCGGATCGCATCGCTGCCAACGGCGATGTTGCAAACAAGATCGGAACCTATGGTGTCGCTGTGTTGGCCAAGGCTCACGAAATCCCGTTCTATGTCGCTGCGCCGCGAAGCACAATTGATCTGGCTACTCAGGACGGTTCTGCAATTCCGATCGAGGAAAGGGACCCGGAGGAAGTCAGGCGCGGGTTTGGACGACTGACCGCTCCGGCGGATATCCCGTGTTTTTGTCCTGCGTTTGATGTTACCCCCGCCAAATTCGTCCGAGGGCTAATCACCGATGCCGGGCTGGTGGAACCCGTCACAGCCTCTGGAATCGCCGAAATTATGAAAAATGCCTAGAGCAAGCTCTATTCTACTCTAGCGATCGGATGTGCCTTAACTTGCGTAATAGTGCGATTCGCCTTCATACATGACTGTTCGCTGCTATCGCCTGCTTGCCTGGACAGTCCCACCAGGCGAAAATTCCATTCGAGGGCGCGGGTCGGCCCGATTGACGGTTGGATTCGGCCGTAGCAGCTTTTGTTGTCCGTTGTTGCGACCGGGGCAGATTGGCTTTATAGTGCTGTGACAGGTCGGCTTTTCGCACGCAGAGTGCGGCATCTGTGGGGTTTTTGGTTCTTTCAGTTTCGGGAGTCAGAATATGCGTATACGCGCAAAACGAATAGCTATGATTGCAGGGCTTGTCGCCGCTGGGGGGTTTTTACTTGCAGGACCAGCGACAAGTTGTACCAGTTTTACAGGTAGGGCTCTGCTGACAGCTAGCGATTTTTGTTTCATTTTTGACTGCCAAAACGGCCTGCTTGGCGGGACAGTGGATCCGTGTAGCGGAACCGGCGGCGGCAATCAGACCATAGAGGGGCAAGACAGCCCTCCGATTTTCAGGGACTGTCCGTCTAACTAGGGTATGAGTGTTCTGGTGGCGGCCTCTGTTTGAGTTTTCCGCGCACTAATAAGCCGCGAGCTTGAGGATTTTGGCAACTATGAAAAAAAGTGCTTTCGAAAAAAAACACAGCGTTCGAATGTTGGCGCTACTTACAGCTGGGGCTTTGTTCCAGTTCGGTTTTGTGGATTCGTGTGACGACCGATTCATTCAGTTCACGCGCATCTTCGACCCCTGCGGGACGGTGCTCGCCAATTGCACGCCGGGCAGTTTCGAAACGAATGCCGCCGACATTGGCGATTTTTGCGTAGACCCTTCCTGCACCATTCCTGGTGGTTGTGGCAACGAGGGGCCGCCTCTTGGGACTCAGCGCGATATCTGCCCGTAAGTGACCCATGTGGGCGAAGACTTTCTGAAGCCAACGAGAGCTTCAATAGTCGATCTTCTTCAATGGGTATCAAGCATCAGAGGTGCGTGATGCACCCTCCGGTTAGGCGCGGCCGATGAGAAAGTAGCTGTGCCGGTAAACACAAATAAGACATTTTGCCAAACTCCTTCCGGCGAATTGTTACCAACGGCAGACGGCTATTCCTTGGCGTTTGTCGCACACCGGTTCATCCAATCAACATTTTCAGTTTTTCTTCTTGGTGCTCGAGCTGGGCCGTAATCTTGCACCAACTCGTTCACGATTAGCCGATCCGTCGCCGCGCACTACAGGGATACCCGATCGGCGACGATTGGTCTCGACAATTGACCACATTGCGTGACGCCATTCTGCTGCAACTGGCACGGTTCTTGATATGTTTTCCCCGCATTGATTGCGCGTTTGCTGATGTACCGGGAGAAAAGACAATGAGCAATCCTGAAAACCGAACATCCAGTCCGGAATCTGATCGCAACATTAGAAGTCGCTTGATTCATGGTAGAGCCGTATCCCATCGGTGGGAATATAGTCATCACGTTGTTCCCCCAATTACAGCTAGTGCGGCATTTCGCCTGGACTCAGCGGAGAGGGGCGCCAAGGGTTTTGAGCAGTTCGCCCAGGACATCGATGAGGCTTCCTCGCAGATACCTATATATGTTTACGATCGACTCGGCGAACCGAACGGCGACATGCTCGAAGACAATCTGGCTGCTGCGGAAGGTGGAGAAATGGCGCTCTGCTTCGCATCGGGCATGGCGGCTATTTCAGCGGCTATTTGTACGTTGGCGGGTTCGGGCGACCATGTCGTTGCCCACCGGACGCTCTACGGCTGTTCGTATTCGCTACTAACAAATTGGCTTCCCCGGTTTCGCATTGATTCGACGCTTGTCGATATGACGAATCTGGATGCTACGCGCGGTGCGATCAAGCCCGAAACGCGCGTCGTATATTTTGAAACACCCGTCAACCCCGATCTCCGTCTCATCGATATTGCGGCAGTCCGTGAGATTATCGACAAAGAGAACACGAGTCGAGATGTGAGCCAGAAAATCAAGATCATCGTGGATAACACGTTTGCGACACCGTATTGTCAGCGTCCGATCAGCCTGGGAGCCGATCTCGTTTGTCAATCGCTCACGAAAGCGATCGGTGGATTTGGAACAGACATCGGCGGGGCGGTCATTGGCCCACGTTCTTTGTACCATGATTTAATCATGTATCGCAAGGATTTTGGCGGTGCCCTTTCTCCTAGAAGCGCCTGGCCTCCATTGGTATACGGCCTGCCTACACTCGCGACGCGCATGGCCAACTATCAAAAGACCGCTCATCGAATTGCGAAATTCCTCGAAGCCCATGATAAAGTGGAGGCCGTTTATTACCCAGGTCTGCCGTCTTTTCCACAGTATGATCTCGCCAAAAAACAGATGTGCGACAACCGTGGTAGATTTGCGCCTGGTTCGTTGATCTACTTTGAGGTGAAGGACTCAGATGGCACGGGTGAGAGCGCAGTGCGTTTCATCAACTGGGCTGCCAGGAATGCTTATACGCTCACCTTGGCGGTGTCTCTTGGCCAGGTCAAGACATTGATCGAAGCTCCATATTCGATGACGCACGCCGCGATTCCGGAAGAAGAAAAACGGCGCCTCGGCTTGGTGCCAGGCGGCATCCGCCTCAGCGTTGGCCTGGAAGACTGGCAGGACATAATGGATGACCTCAATCAAGCGCTTGAGCAGGTGTGACGTGGAAGAACAGTTCTCGAATCATGACCCGCGGAAATAAGGCTGTGCGGTGTCTACCGAACTAATATTCAAAAGGCGCCCTCCCGCGACCAAATTTACATGACAATTGAACCGTTGTTGATTTCGACGAGGAGGCTTACGATGAGGACTTATGGATACAAAAGCGATTCAAGTTCGGCGTGCGACACTCGACGACCTCACCACGATCGTCTCGTATAACCAAGCCATGGCGATCGAAACGGAGGATAAACAGCTGGACGACGGTGTCGTTCGTTGTGGCGTTGAAGCGGCACTAAATGATCCGACGAAGTGTACATACTATATCGCGGAGCTGGCTGGCGAGCCGGTCGGACAGACCATGACCACCGTGGAATGGAGCGATTGGCGCAACGGCTTCTTCTGGTGGATTCAAAGCGTGTATGTTGTGAAGAAGGCTCGAAGGCAGGGAGTGTTTCGCGCTCTGTACAATCATGTTCGATCTGAGGCGAAAAATCAGCCCGACGTCTGCGGTCTTCGACTGTATGTGTTTCATGAGAACAGACGAGCCATCGAGACCTACGAAACCCTGGGCATGACAGTCGCCGACTACAAGATATGCGAAGAAATATGGCCGAGCGGGGCATAATATCTGCCTCGTCGCGATCAGTTGAAAGTGCTGGCGAATTCCGAATATTTGCGTAGGGAATATTCTACCGCACATCGCGATGGAACAGAGTTCGTCCTAGGTTTGCTCGCCAAAGAAAGAATGATAACATGTGTGCGGTATGTTCTAATTCCCCGTTAAACCGGGGCAGTTTTTCATATTCTTGAGGCGTGAACTTGTCACCAATCCGACGGAGCGACGCCATGATCCTGGCATCTTTTACGTTTTTTCTTTTTGTAGCAAACACACCGTCCGGCCAGCAGACAATTTGTACATGCGAGATCGCAAGAATGAAGGGTGGTTGGTGCCAGCGATGCGGGGTTGGCCATATTGCATCAGTCCGCATTGAGTCGGCCGACTTGTTCGAGTGGCTCGACGCTCACGGCCATCAAATTGATCCTGATCGCATCGAGTGTGAAATCTGTCAAAAAGCCATCGCGACCGACGGCTTTTGCGAACGTTGTAAGATGGGCTTCGTTGGTAAGGAGGCGTATCTGTCGCGACTTACCTACCACATCGCTAAGGGCCAACCTCGGAGTGTGGGAAAAATCCAATGCAGCCAATGCCGTAAGAACGCCGATCGCTTCGGATGGTGTGATCGGTGTAAATTGGGCATGATCGGAAACGTAGAGATTCGCATTCGCAAGGATTACGACGGTGCCGCAAACGCCTTTCGAATTCTGTTGATTGCTATCCACACCGCCCGAAAGTGCGAGTCATGCGCCTTGGCAATTGTCTCCGATACGAATTGCCGCACCTGCAAAATCAACTACAAGGATGGTAAACCCGTCCCTGCAAAATGAAGCGATGGTGTTTCGCCGCCATATCTTGCAAAGAAGACCGGCATTCTGTTGGTTCCAGGTTCCAGAACTTCTACACACGAACAAGGATTAGATCGCCGTATTTGGAATCGGATCTATATTCTTCTGAGTCTTGAGCGACTTGGTATGTTTATCCAATTTGTTTGAGGTTGATACTGTTCTATGCTACCGTCTTCTCCACACGTCGCATTCTTGACCCAATTGTGCCAACTAACAGTATTACCAGTGCCATCAGAATCAGACCCCATTGCGATGTCGTTGGAACCGGCGGGCCGCTGGTGTTTACTGTGCCCGTCTCATCCGCGAAATTGGTTGGGGAATTGGTGCCGGTTGTGGCGTCTGCGTTCAAGGAGTTGATTCCGTCCGTTGGCAACTCGCCGATGCCGAACGTAAGCGTTGCAGCCGGATACATCCAATAAGTCAATTGGTCCTGGTTCAGGTCGAAGAAGTTGTCAGCGATAACGAAATCCGGCGTAGGTGCTCCTGGAAGCGCCGCAAAGCCTGCCGTCGCAAACAGCAAATGCTTGTTAGCCGTGGTCCCCGGCGCGAGGTTGGCTGGAAAGTCGAACTGGTTTCCCGTTGTGTCACTCAGAACCCACCTGCCTACCAGGGCGATCTCGTTGGGGGATCCGCAGCACTCCTTCATCTCGATAAACTGAATCGTTCCGTCGGCGTTGCTGAACACTTCGTTGATCCGCCACAGGTGCGATCCCGCGAGCGCCGGAGCACAGTACAAGGCGGTCATTACGAAACCGAAACCACAGGAAACATTTTGCTTGTCGTGTTTCATTACAACCTCCTATTCCCGCTTCCACCAACGCGATGAGCAAACTGACGTCGCTTGGATTGAATCAGCGGTCGCTGAATGGCGAAACGCAGGCCGTTTCAGTTTGCATCATATCCAAACGAACAATCCGATTCAATCGAAATAACCGTCCTTTGCAGTGATTCGGGCCAACGCGCGGCTCCATTGAGCCAATCCTGTTCTTCTGATGTGTCGGATATGAGACATTTCTCTCGCTTCTCTGCAATGGCCGAGCGGGGCATGAGATATGCCTGACCGCAAGAGTTGCACATTCCTCACGAGCCGGTACAGCACGATCATTCCAGCAGCATCCCGAGAACCCAGAGATAGCCGCTCGCGATAGCGAGTTGAGCCAGGGCGAAGACACCGCCGATTTTGACGAATTCCAGAAATGTTATTTTGAGACCGTGCTTCTTGAGAATCGTGCAGGCGACAACGGTGCTGGCCGAGCCGATGGGTGTAATATTTCCGCCGAGGTTGGCTCCAAACACGACAGCCCACCATTGCGTTGTGGGCAAAGCGGCTGCTGCATCCGGCGTTGGGCCGAAGATTTTAGCCAGCATCGCAGCGAGTGGGATATTGTCTGTTATTGACGAGAA